>JAHILQ010000039.1 GCA_018896985.1 Nitrospinota bacterium | reverse complement strand
TTGACAAGAACATAAAACTTGCATCACGCCTCGGCATCACAGGCACGCCGATGTCAATCCTGCCTGATGGCTCTGTGCTCACAGGCTCCCTGCAGGCTGATAAACTTATAGAGCTTATAGACTCGGCAAAAAAGAAAGGGGCGGGGAAATAATAACCCGCCTTACTTTTCAGGTACTATCTTAAAGACAAAACTCTGAAGCGCCTCTCCTCCGTGGCCATCAGAAACAATAACAGCAACTTCTGCTTTCCCTTTAAAATCCTGCGGGACAATCCACTGAATTAAGCCTGTTGTTTTCTCAATATTCATGCCTGAAGGAGCAGTTTTCAGAGAATAGGCAAGAGTGTCATTGTCAGGATCTACTGCCTTAACCTGATATGAAAAACTTTTCCCATTGAAATTGATTTTTTTATCTTCCATAATCACAGGCGGCAGATTACGTAGCTCACTGTTCAAGATAAAAGGCTTCCCATAACCTTCTCCATCAAACGGAGTTATCTTGATTGTGATTTTATCGCCCCTTTTGATGGGAACGCCTATCTGTTTTTCTTTACCTGCCGGCTCTCCATTTTTAGTCCATTCATAAGCAATGCTTATCTCATCCCCATCAATGTCGGTTCCTATGGCCTCAACATATAATGCACCGCTCTGTCTTAAGACCTCAGGGAGAATTTTTACCATGCTGATTCCTGGAGGGGCATTCTTTATCTGCACAATATTAGAGAATATCTCTTTCCCCTGCACGATTGCCTTTGCCTGAACCATATCCCCCTTTTTTATCTCTGCCGCTTTAAATTGAGAGGGGGTCTCGCTGACGACAGGATTCCCATTCACCAGCCAGACTATTTTTGCATCAGAGAGATTAAAACCTTTTAGAATTAAATTTAATGTAGAATTGCGTGAGGCGTCAGAAGGCATGATTTCCAGCGAGTATTGAACACCGCTGACAGCAGCCTGAGATGCGTCTTTCCCAGAAATACCGCTGTCTTCTGCCTTAAGGGGTTTCCCTTTGGCAATATCAGCAGGCTTTTCCGAAGAACAGGATAAAAACAGCGATAGAATTATTAAAAAAACAAAGAACTTGCGCATATTCAGTACTGATAAAGGACTGACAGCTTTGCCCTTTCAGCAGGGTTCGCTGCATCCTGCGCATCTATCTCAATTGTATAAAGATACGGCTTGCTCTGCACTGTAACCTCGCCTACGCCTGATGATACCACGCCGCCTTTAACCAAACCTATATCACCGCCAGAATTACCCTCAACAGTGTCAACTATTTTTGTATAAACCCTATAAGTTGGAAATGGGGACGCTCCGAGCTCAAACCTCCAGTCATATGTTGTATTGTCGGCAGGATTTATAGCCATAGAATTAGAGTTGGCCGGACAGGTTGTTCCAATGGCCCAATTACTTGTGCTTTGGTTTAGTTTCAGATTTCTGCATGCTGCAGTAATCAACGGACTAAATAAAAAGTTAATGCCGGAGATCCCAGGATCTCCCCTCGCCCCTATGTATTCATAAGCTACTTCGGTTCCTCCCATACCGGCTTCAAGAGCGGTTTTATACCTTTTCTGAATACCTGAAATCTGAGTGCCGGCAGTTATCATATAGATTAATCCTGCCATGATTGCAAGCGCTATTGCTGAAATCACAAGCGTCATCACAAGGGCAATGCCTTTTTCGTTATCAAGATGCACAATGCACGATGCACGATGCATGATATTTTTTCTTGTATCCTGTATCCTGAATCCTGTATCTTTCATCTTGTATCCTCTCATGTATCACCTCAGATTGCTCGGTTTTACTACCATTGTATAAACCTTCCAGCGATAGTTCTGCCAGTTGGTTATATTGGGATTGCTGAGATCTCGGCTCCTGCCCAGAACCGCCTCGTCGCTTGCTCCCGGTGAGCACCTCGGCAGGTCCTCACCGACTCTCACAGGGTTTGTGGTATATGTAAAATCCCTGTCATATTGCCCTTCATGTGCAAGGATATAAAACCTGACTTCTCTTACTCTATTCCTTATGTTTTCAGCATTTACCACAAAAGCATTTGACAGGTTATTTACATAACAATCTACAGCGCCATCTGGGGTTGCAGTTGTGTCTATTCCAAAGACCACCTGCATATCAGCGACGCAATCGAGGAGGGGCAAATTATCAGCCCTCGATCCATTACTATGACTGATAACATTCTTTGAAAACACTCCTGTATTAGAAGCACATCTCTGAGGAACACTGGAGGTTGATATATAATAATCTGCCCTGTTGAATGGCATTCTCAAATCTGTGTCAGGGTCAATACCATATATTATGCGTGGCTGTGTCTCTGTCGGATCTGTAGGTTCAAAGCCAGAGGTAGCACCGTATTGTGTAAAAAATGATCCGCTATTCACAATCAGGGATTTCCGATTTGCATCTGTGGTTCCCGGGGAGACAACGATTACTCTGACAGTATTCTTAGTGTTGCAATTTGAATCTTTGTTTACATTTTCACAGTCGGGTGTCCATGTCTTTTTAGTATTGCCGAAATATAAATAGGTCCATTTCTGGGCTGTTGTGTTTCTTGCAATATTTGTTGCTTTAATTATTAGCTCGTCAGACCCATTAAAGCCAGCACCATTTCCGCTCAAGATAGCCCTTGGCGGGTTTGATGGGGAATCATTATATCCTGCACTTGCTTCTGAATAACTCACTGTTGCAGGAATCACCCACGGCAGTCCATATCCTGCATGCTCAATATCCTGCCTCATCACCTCAAGGCCGATTATTCCCTCAATATTTGTCTCCGCTATTTTGGACTGCTGCTTGAACTGGGTTACCATGCCTGTAAGAATGCCTGATGCCGCTGCTATGATAATCAAAAAAACAACCATAGTTATCATCAACTCCACCAAAGAAAAACCTGCCTTAGTAGACAGTAGACCTTTTTCAGTAGATAGTAGACGGTAGACAGTAGACAGGGAACTACTTTTCCCCCCCTGTGTGCTGTCTACTACATGCTGTCTACTTTCCTTCATGCTGTCTACTGTTTGCTGTATGCTTTCCTTTTTGCTCATTGTCTCCTCACGATTGACATTATCCTGTGGGTATACGGGTTTTCCTTCCAGTTCCATTTCACCTCAACATTTATCTGCCTCGTATCACCGCTTCCGGTTACAGCCAGTCTCGTGCAGAAATCCTTATTGGATACATTCCTTATATTCCTCTGAATCCGTTGTCCATTGCCAGAGCCATCAGTAAAGGCAGCAGGGCAGTCAACGCCTGCGGGGAGCGAAGTAGAATCAGAGGCAAGGCTGACAAACGCCGTATTTCTCGCCGCATTCATCCTCATCTCTGCAATGCCCACTGCCTCATCCCTCAGGACATTTATCATGTTAGCATCAATTGATACTAATGCTGTCTGCATCAGGGCAAGGGAGACCAGAAGAAGCACAACAAGTGAGATTAAGACCTCAACAAGGGTAAAGCCAGTAACCCCCCATAACCCCCCTTTGATAAAGGGGGGAAGGGGGGATTTAAATATTTTATTTAGCAACGCAGTTTGTGCCATTACATGCCCCTCCATTTGTAATCAGCGTGGTTAATCTCCCAAGATTTATCCTTGTAGCTGATATTTCGATGCAGTTGTAATCTGCGTCAGCATCTGTGTTGCTGCAGATGGTTTTACTGTCATTCGAAAGTCCCCTGGCTGTAAATTCTATCTCTGTATCTGCAATACCACTCCATGTAACAGGATAACGCGTATCAAGTGGTTTCAGTAAAAGCTGTGTATCAGGGGCGCCTGCTGTCTCAAGGGTCCCATTTCCATCCGGAGCAGGATTCGTGTCGTCATAGACCGTGTATGATGTTATAGTCAGGGTCACAAAATGCGCCCTGTTTCTCTGCATTGCCCGCGCCCTCGCACTCATTAAATCAGCATACATCTCTTTTGTCTGAACCTCAACCCTATAGCCTCCAACCCATCCCTGAAATGAAAACCCAAGGGCAAGTACAAGAATGCCGATGATTGAGATGACGATTATAAGCTCAACCAATGTTATGCCTCTCGTATTAGCCATCAGCAGCCCTCAGCTACCTTTCCCTCACATGTATCACCCTTTTCACCGGCGGCGGGGTTGACATAATGGATAACCCCTGCGCTGTCGGCGGAACGCCCTCAAGCGCTCCAGACTTTCTACCTCCTGCAAGCGTAAAAGCCGTTGAAAGGTCAACCTGTTCAATCGCTCCTGTGCCTGTCTGTATCACCGCCTTTCCTTTTAATAAAGAGCCTGCTGAGCCGCCTGTATCATACTTTGTTGCCCATATAAAGCTCTTGCCTCCATAGGCGCATATATCAAAATAAGGCTTGTATGCTGTGAAGAAAACAAGGCCTGTTGTTGTGGTCAATGGGTCGGTTATAACCCTTTCAGCTCTGTAGTCCCTGCATACTACTGTTGCAGGATTGCCTTCGCAATAACCATATTTGCCTGCCGCACAGGTCGTTGTACCTACTCCATCACAATTCGTATATGTATTAGGGCTCGCTGTGCTGACTGCAGGGTCGAGATTGATATACCAGCCATGATAACCTGCTGCGGTAGGGTCAGACGGAACATTTGCAATATCAGTAACATTTCTTACATCACCGCATGGATTAGAGGTTGTGGGGGTAGCGCAGAAACTTCTTGTGGTAGTACAGGCAGAATTAAAACCCGAAGTAGAATAACACGGCTCTTTTATCCCGAATATCTGCCTTTGTCCTGTTGCGTCATCCGTATTCACTCCCTGCTCAAAATAATACCTTCCTGAGCCAAAATACAGCCATAGCTCTCCCCTGCTTTTATTAATCAGATTTGCAACAGCCGATGTTACAGGGCCGATATTGTCCATCACAACACTCCATGCCCAGTTTGCAGGATTAAGGGCTGTATTCCCTGTAGCGCTAATATCATTCCCGTTAAGGTCTTCCTTTGTAACAAGCCTTCCAACGCCACCGTTTGTCCATGTAAAGTTTGGGCTTGTGCCTTCCCTCTTTACATAAGGGATATAAACCACATCATCCTGATAATCAATGTCTGTGTCAATATTAGCGTTGAGCATTGAACCTGCAAAGGCAAACTGGATTCCTGTATCAATGGGATTTGTCGTTGCAAGCTGTCCTGTTTTTAGATCAAGCACAAAAAGCCTCAGGTTCTGGTCAGAACGGCCCATAAACTGATAATCCGGAGAACCTGTATTTGGTCCTGTCGGCCCAGATCCTAACACAACAAACCACCTGCCGTTCTTGGTGGTATCATGTGTGCTCACACCCCCGCTCACATTCCTTGCATTTATCTTTACAACCGCAGGACCTGTGGTTGTAAAACCGAGTTGTTCATTTGAAAACTCCCATAGAAGTATGGGGTTATTCTGGTCAGTGATATCAAGGGCAAAGTAGGAAGAATAACCATTGTTTGCAACAGGCGTGTTGACACAGTCTTTTGCGCCGTCGCCGCTTACATCGGTACATGTAGTTGTGGAATTCCTGCATGCCCCGCCGTATCTCATCCCGCCGATAAGGACTGTCCGCCAGCTTTCAACCGTCTTTGTGCAGTTCCAGTAATCTGTTCCTGCTCCACATGCAGCAGGCTTATTTATACTCGCATCAAAGATATAAGGCGTCAGGTCAACTGTGTAAGTATGACAATAATCTATCTCCGTAAGATATTTTAGGTAAGGTAGCGCATTCTTGGGGATAAATGCCCACATCTCTTTACCGAGGTCGCTGCCGGTCAGCCTTGCCTTTATATTTGGAGTAGCAGGGTCATTAACAAGCTCCAATGTTCCAAGTTTAACTGCATGGAGCATGCCGTCATTTCCGCCAACAAAGACCAGACCCCTGTTTTTATAGCCTGCAGAATCTATATAAGACTTGTATGTTGTATCGCTGTAAACCTGGTCATAGGTGTTCAATGGTATCCATGAAACGATCCTCGGAGTTGAATTCAGAATATCGCCAAGCTTCCAGACCTTTGCGCCCTCTCCTGCATCCGATGTGTCGCCATCTCCGTTCAAATCAACAGCTACAGTCCTCGTTCTGTAAGAATATGTCGTACCCCCAACTATTGGAACTGTTGGATTGTCTTC
Source organism: Nitrospinota bacterium (assembly GCA_018896985.1). Lineage (GTDB taxonomy): Bacteria > Nitrospirota > Thermodesulfovibrionia > Thermodesulfovibrionales > UBA1546 > UBA1546. The sequence continues at coordinate 2,839 of JAHILQ010000039.1, read as the reverse complement.
ACCGCGGACATATCTTATAATCGCCTCTGCTTCATCATCGCTTGCAGCCTGCAGAAGCAGCTTCAATGCCGTCCTGTTGCCTGTTGAAAAATCAATAAGCCCACTTCCAGTCGTAGTTTTAATCGTTCTTGGTGATGTAGAGAGGTCTCTCTTCCACAATTCAACTCCCGCATCCCAGAGATTCTTGGTCCTTTCAAAACGTATTGAATCTATAAGCGTTGTGCTGCCGAAGTTATAGCGGTCTGCCACAGTGGCGTCATCCGCATGAGAGAAACGAAATATTACTTTCTTGTCATTTGAAGTATCCAGTATCTTATCCGGCGGCTCTGTGCCGCTGTCATCCAGTATGGTGCTGCTTGCAAAGAACGGGTCAACATAATACCAGTAGTTTGTAAGCCTCCCGAGCCAGCTTGCCCTTCTGTCAAACATACCGAGCGGGGTCCTCGGGGTCTCAGGATAAAAAATAACCTGAATAAGGTTAGCGCCGCTTCCCTCGCCGGAGGCAAGTACTGACGCTGCAGTTCCCGAAGATGCGCGCCTCAGCATTTCGTTAACAGCCTTTTCTAATGCATCCAGCAGTTCTCCCGGTTTATTCACTTCAATATAGAGCCCATCGCTTATATTGGCGGCGTATTGAAGTCTTGCCTTGGTAGCTGGTGTTGCAGCCCCTCCGTAAAAAGTGGTATGAACAATAAAGCTTGAGACGTTCTGCCTTGGAGGGGTGCCATCAGTTATATAATGATCTGTGTTAAATGCCGCGCATGTATTTCTGGCAAAGGGGTCTGTTACTGAGGTATTGTTAATTCTGGCAGAAATATACGGCTCCTCATTTGGATAAACTAATGAACTGCACGCAGGTGGGAGAGGAGATACTGTGGCGTCGCCAAAATTAACGCCTGTCGTAATATAAAGGACAAAACTTTTTCTGCAGGCCCTTAGAGGGTCAAGTGCCCAACTGTAAGGCGTTTGCGAGTAAGCATCATTATCCTCGTAAGCGCTTGATGCGCCCCTGAAATACTTGCTTATTTCAATCATCATATTGGCGAGTTTAGAGTCTTGGGGGTCATCAGGCGGCGCCACGGAGGTGGCGTTAAGGAGACTTTTAAAGTAATCCACCTGCTCTGTAGAGTTGAGAACAGGTGAATCTCTCATGATATCTGCCTGCATGGCATTTCCTGAGTTCCATCTTCTTACGGCAAATCTGGGCCCTTGCACATCAAAACTGAGGTCTTTGTTAAGATCACCAATTCTCTGGATCAATCCAAGTCTGTATTCGTCTGAAAAGCGCATAACTACATCGCCGTCTACGACAATGCTGGCGCTGCAATCCACTCCAAACCCTATTTTAATCTTTGTGGGAAGAGATCCACTAGCTGCGGAAAGACAGAAAGTATATCCTGCACCGCTGACAGTTGCGGCATTCCCCTGCCCTTTGGAGTCGAGGGTGCCTGTATATGTGAAAAGTTCACCGGCGGCTGATCCTTTGCCGGGCGCTGTGCTGCCAAAACCTATAAGCGCCTTCCTTGAAAGGTCAAGTGAACTCATCAGCGCCCAGTTAAGGACGTTTCCAGTAAAGCAATTAGTTGAAGCTGCCGCAGACGGCGTACAGGCGTCTTTTATGAAATGCTTACCTGCTGAGTTGTAGGTGTAGGTATAATTGGAATTATAATCAAAAAAACCATAGTATTCTGTTGTAGAACTGTAAGTTGTTGAATAAGCACGATTCATTATAGCGCTGCCCTTTTCATAAGCGATCACTAAATTCGGCGGAACCCCGCCCCTCATTACATAAGGCGGAATAAGGCAGTAATTTTGCATTGTTGCGCCGGCAAGCGACGGCAGGAATAGAAAAGCTAAAAGTAAAAGGATACATGATTCACGATACACGATGCATGATGCACGATGCATGATGCATGATGACCCCCTTTTACTTCCCCCCTTACTAAGGGGGGACAGAGGGGGGTTGTATCTTGTATCTTGTAGTTGCTGATTGCTCATATTTCACCTCTCCTCATTAAACCTTGTGCCGCGCTCTTGCACCTCCGAGGTGCAAGAGATTTCTGCCTTAGAGAAATATTTTTCATCGCACTGCTGACAAACAAGGGCAGGCACCTTCTCAAGCAGAACAAGATTATCCCCCCATCTAAAATCAAAATTTACAGTCCTTTTTTCTAATGTTCCTTTGCAGTAAAAACACCTATCCATATGACTGCGCTCCTGTTGTTAAAACGATACCACTTAATAAGAAATTCTGCAACTTCCATACCACAAAAAAATCATTGTCAATCAAGGGGTTGGAGTTTCAAGTGGTTAGAATTTTATGTAATCCTCTTCCTAATTGTGTAATGGATTACATAGAGGAGGGTGGGTTATGCCTTAGCAAGCAGGAGTTCGCTGTCAAATTCACAAGTAAAAAGCGATTTCAGGGGGAATTTTTTTGATGCGTCTAATAGCTCAATTCCGACAACCTCTCCTGAATCTGTGGTATCAACATTAATGCCTTCGGCAATCTCTATAACGCCTGCAGGGGTTATATCTGACAGCTTTATGTAAGCCGCATCAACCTCTTTGTCATAATATATTTTCATTGCGCCCTCTCTTTCTTTATCCGAATTTCTGAAAGACTCTTACTGCTCCTCTGCCTGAGATATTAGAAAGTATGCCCACCTAAACAGTTACTTCCCCCAGAAATACTTCCTTTTCTTCGTAAACTTCGAACTTTCTACGCCTTTTCTCTACTTCCAGCCACCCTTTAATTGCGTCCTTTATATTGGTTAGCGCCTCATCTACTGTCTTGCCCTGGCTCATACACCCTATGAGTTCAGGGACATCAATAACA
>JAHILQ010000038.1 GCA_018896985.1 Nitrospinota bacterium | reverse complement strand
TTTATTTTTCGATACCTTAGCACACCTCTCTCTGATGGTTTTTGGAATATTTCAGTGAATATAACAAATGAAGATATTTTAATAAAATTATCGAGTTAAAGAAATTTTTGAGCAATGTCTGCCTTATTCGGGTTAATTGAGCGATTTCATGCTGGACTTTTTATTCGTATCTTAACGCATCTATGGGGTCAAGCAGAGAAGCCTTGTATGCAGGGTAAAAACCAAAAAATATTCCGACCAACCCTGAAAAACAGAACGCAAGCAAAACATAAAACGGAGATATAATCGTGGGCCACTCTGCAACAGCAGAGAGTATCTTGGAACTCCCTACGCCTATGATAATCCCTATAACACCGCCGATTAATGACAATGTGAGCGCCTCAATAATGAACTGAAGCCTTATGTCCCATGTCCTTGCGCCGACAGCCATCCTTATTCCTATCTCCCTTGTCCTTTCAGTAACCGAGACCAGCATAATATTCATAATCCCGATTCCCCCTACAATTAGAGAAACCGATGCAATAGCTCCAAGCAAGAGAGCCATTACCTTTGAAGACTCTTCCCTTGTCTGCATTATCTGGGTAAGATTTCTTACTGTAAAATCATTTTCCTGTTTAGTCCCTATGCGGTGCCTCTGCCTGAGCAATTCATTTATCTGCCTCTCAGCAGCAGGAAGGTCTTCTTCAGTCTTTGCCTTAACAAAAATTATCCTTACCATGCCCGGAAACTGAGTTCCAAAGAGCTGTCTCTGAGCTGCTGTGATAGCAACTAATATGGTATCGTCCTGATCCTGTCCCATAAGAGACTGTCCTTTAGGGGCAAGTACGCCGATTACGGTAAATGGCACCTTTTTTATCCGCACAACCTGACCTATCGGATATATATCTCCAAAAAGGTTATCCACAACAGTCTGTCCCAGTAAGCAGACCTTTGCGCCGCTCCTAACCTCCTGCTCGGTAAACGGCCTGCCTGCAGCAAGCTTCCAGTCCCTTACATTAAGCATGTTCGGTGTTGTGCCTATTATGTCTGTTGACCAGTTCTGGTTGCCGTAAACAACCTGTGCAACCCCGCCATGGCCAGGAGCAGCATCAGCAACAGCTCCGAGCTGCCCGGAGACAATTGCCTCTGTATCGCCCATGGTAAGTGTAGGCTGGGTGCCTGCGCCCATTCTCACCCCTCCTGCAGAAGTTGAACCCGGCAGTATTATAAGAAGGTTGCTGCCTATGCTTGCTATCTGGTCTGCTATTTTCTGGCTGGCGCCTTTTCCGACAGCAAGCATCGCAATCACTGCGCCCACTCCGATGACAATTCCGAGCATTGTAAGGGCAGAACGCATCTTGTTTACTCTTAGCGCCCTGAAAGAAATTTTTAATGTTGAAGGTATATTAATCATGTTCTTACTTGCTCTTTTTTATTTGCCCCGTTTAGAAATTGAAGATTTTTAACGGGGTTTGCCTCATCACTCACAACACAGCCGTCGCGAAATTTTATTGCCCGCCTGCTGTATGCTGCTATATCAGCCTCATGGGTTATAAGTATTATTGTGATATTTGATTCTGCATTCAGCTTCGTAAAAAGCTCCATTATCTCAGCGCTTGTCTTTGTGTCAAGATTGCCTGTCGGCTCGTCTGCAAGGATTATCGGCGCATTATTTACAAGCGCCCGTGCAATGGCAACCCTCTGCTGCTGACCGCCTGAAAGCTGATTTGGATAATGATGCTCCCTTCCCTCCAGTCCGACGCTTTTAAGCGCAGACATTGCCTTCTGCCTTCTTTCTTTTGCTGTGACTCCGTTATAAAGCAGGGGAAGCTCAACATTCTCAAGAGCGGACGTCCTTGAAAGAAGATTGAATCCCTGAAAGACAAAACCTATCTTCTTGTTTCTTATAACAGCAAGTTCATCCCTTCCGAGACTGTTGACATCAATACCTTCCAGGAGATACCTGCCGCTTGTAGGCTTATCAAGGCATCCAATGATATTCATAAAAGTAGATTTCCCTGACCCTGAAGGACCCATTATTGCTATGAATTCTCCGTTTTCTATACTGAGAGAGATTGCACAGAGCGCCTTAACCGAAACATCACCAAGCTGATAGATTTTGGTGATTCCATTTACATCAATAAGCGCCATATCAGAACATCCTTGGAGTGCTGCCGGATTTTTGTTTTGTTTTTGTCAGAGATTCCACTATCACTTCCTGACCTTCCTTTATTTCACCTGAGATTAGCTCCGTATAACTTCCGTCACTTACACCTGTGGATACAGACAGGCGTTTTGGTTTTCCCTCTGCAATTATCCAGACGCCCGCGCCCTTCTGCCCTGGCATCTTTTGCTGTGTCTTTTTGTTTTTATCTTTATCCTTGTCAGGCATGCTGAATCTCAAAGCAGCATTGGGTATTATGAGGATATCTTTCTTTGCCGATATAATTATAGCAACATTTGCCGTCATGCCGGGCTTGAGTTTAAGTTCCGGATTGCTGACAAGAATTACTGCGTTATACGTAACAACATTCTGGACATTTATAGGGGCATTTCTGACTTGCGCTACCCTGCCCTTAAAGGTAATACCCGGATAAGCATCAACCGTAAACTCAACAGTCTGCCCGTGATTTACCCTTCCTATGTCAGCCTCAGCCACATTAGTATCTATCTGCATCTTTGTGAGGTCCTGCGCAATAGTGAAAAGAGTCGGCGTCTGAAAACTTGCGGCAACTGTCTGCCCGACATCCACATTCCTTGAAACAACGATGCCATTAACGGGCGAAATAATTCTTGTATATCTGAGATTGGTATCTACAATTTTCAATGATGCCTCTGCCTGCGCAATCTGAGCCTTTGACGCATTTATCTGAGCCTTTGCCGTTTCATAATTTGTCTCTGCTGTGTCAACCTCGCTTCTGGCAATGAGATGCTTTGAGAAAAGCGCTTTATTCCTCTCCATTGTCCTCTTTGCATCAGTAAGAGATACCTCGGCTTTCTCCAGATTTGCCTTGGCAGAGAGGAGATTTGCCCTTGCCTGCTCAACCTGTGCTTCAAATATCGCGGGGTCAATCTGTGCTATAAGCTGTCCCCTTTTAACAGGCGAATTAAAATCCGCATAAATACTCTTTATTGTCCCTGAGACCTGAGTGCCTACAAGCACGGTGGTTACTGCATTTACATTGCCAGAGGCAGTGACTGTCTCAACTATATCGCCTTTGCTGATTTTTTCGGTTCTGAAGTTTAATCCGTTTTCTTTTTTCCTGAATGCAATAAAGACAACAATAGCGAGCACAATAATAACCGAGATACCGATAAGAACCTTCTTCATTATCTAACCCCCACTGCTTTCTCAAGACCCGCCACTGCAACATTATAGTCTGAGAGAGCCTGAATATGCGATGTCTTTGCATTGCTGTATGTGATCTGAGCGTCTGTAACTTCCAGAGGATTTCCCAGACCTGCCGCATATCTGCCGCTTGCAAGCTCAAGGTTTTCCTGCGCCTGCCTTACAATAAGCTGCGCAGTGGATATCCTCTCTTCAGCCTCATGCAGATTAAGATATGCCTGCTGAACTTCAAGAAGAACACCCTGCCTGAATGATTCCTCCTGAGCCTTAAGCACATTCAGCTTTGCCCTCGCCTCCTTCACCTGATGTTCGGTCAGATAGCCGCTGAATATAGGCAGCGTAATGGTCACACCTACATTCCAGCCATCCTGAAGCGGAAGTTTTTCACCTGACCAGTCATAACCGGCATTGCCTGACAGTGTTGGATAGTATCCCTTTTTAGCAAGTTCTATGGAAGACTCTGTCGCATTTTTCTTTGTGATTATTGACTTCAGGTCCGGTCTGTTTTCATACGCCTTATCAATCGCATCTTTGAGCGTTATGTTGTATTTCTGATATAGAAGAGCATCTTCAATCGTGTATTCAGGAGCATTAGGCATACCCATAGCATTGTCAAGAATAACCTTCGTTATCCTCAGGGCATTTTCCGCCTTTATACGATTAAGTTTTGCATTGCTTAAATCGACCTCTGCCTTTGTCACATCAAATTTCGGCTTTGTGCCGGCTTCATAGAACCCCTTTGCCTGCTGAAGGTGCTGTTCAAACTGTTTAACGGTCTCCAAAGCAACCTCTCTGTTCTGTTTTGCCTGTAAAAATCCGTAATAGGCCTGTTTGACATTGAAGACTACCCTTTCTTTTATATTCCTGAGATCAGAAGTTGTTGATTCTCGATTCAGCGTCTGAATTTCCACTTCGGTTGAGGTCTTTCCAAAATCAAAGA
>JAHILQ010000037.1 GCA_018896985.1 Nitrospinota bacterium | reverse complement strand
TTAAATCCGAAGATAACGCCTGAGGCAAGGGAAAGACTTGAAAAACTCTATAATCTTGACAAGCCGGTGATAGTCCAATACGGTCTGTGGCTGAAAAGAATTGTAAAACTTGATTTTGGCGAATCATTTTCAACTGACAGAAGGCCTGTTATGCAGAAGATATGGGACAAGAAACAGTCCTTGCTTGACAGAAGACTCTTCATAACATTGATGATAAATCTGATAACATTTGCAATCATCCTTATTATCGCCATACCGATAGGCGTATCATCGGCAACCCATCAGAATTCTCTTTATGACAAGTTAATGACAATGACTGTTTTCATCGGGTTTGCAATGCCGTCATTCTGGTTTGCGCTTCTTTTAATGATGTTCTTCGGGGTATATTTAGGCTGGCTTCCGATTTCCGGCCTGAAATCTCTGAATTACGATTCACTGCCTTTGATAGGCAAGATATGGGACAGAGCAAGTCATCTCATCCTCCCTGTTTTTATCTCGGCATTCGGCGGTCTTGCAGCAGATTCAAGATTCATGAGGAGCAGTATGCTTGAAGTTATAAGGCAGGATTATGTCACAGTGGCAAGGGCAAAAGGTCTGCCTGAAAAAAAGGTTATCTACAAACATGCGCTCAGGAATGCCCTGCTTCCGCTTATTACTTTGATTGGTTTATCTGTCCCCGGGCTTATAGGCGGAAGCGTAATCTTAGAGAGTGTTTTTGGCATTCCTGGTATGGGGCAGTTGTTTTTCATGAGCGTTATGACAAGGGATTATCCGATGGTAATGTGTATTCTAACAATCGGAGGCATGCTGACACTATTAGGAAATCTCCTTGCTGATATCGGTTATATGCTTGCAGATCCGAGGATAAGGGCAAAGCAATGAAAGGGCATTCTTTAAGAAATGTTTTCTGGAGGAGGTTCAGAAAAAACAGGCTTGCAGCAGCCGGAGGGGTTATTGTGGTTCTGATGTTTTTTGTTGCTGTTTTTGCGCCTTTTATATCTCCGTATAACCCTGATGACATTGACAGAAGACATATACTTGAATCTCCAAGCCTCAAACATCCTTTAGGCACCGATGACCTTGGCAGAGATGTATTGAGCAGGATGATTTTGGGGTCGCGAATATCATTGTCTGTGGGTTTTGTTGCTGTAAGCATAGCAACACTCATAGGCATCTTTTTAGGTGCGATTTCAGGATATTACGGCGGATGGGTTGACAGGATAATCATGAGGTTCATTGACATAATGCTCACAATACCAACCTTTTTTCTCATCCTTGCTGTTATTGCGTTTATTGACCCTAACATCTGGAGTTCTTCTGCGATACCGGGCTGGATAAGGAATAGCTTAAGGGTAATACTCATTGACCCTAATATCATGAATATTATGATAGTGATCGGACTTACTTCATGGATGGGCGTGGCGCGGCTTGTAAGGGCAGAAGTCCTTTCATTAAAAGAAAGGGAATTTGTCCTTGCAGCAAGAGCATTAGGTACAGGGGATATGAATATCATCTTCAGACATATAATGATAAACAGCATGGCTCCTGTGTTTGTCTCTGCTGTGCTTGGGATAGCAGGCGCTGTGCTTGTAGAGTCTGCGCTCAGTTTTTTAGGCATAGGTGTTCAGCCTCCGGCGCCAAGCTGGGGCAATATCCTTACACTGGGGAAAGACAACATAGAAATTGCATGGTGGCTTTCTGTTTTTCCGGGGCTTGCCATACTGATTACTGTCCTGAGTTACAATCTTGTGGGTGAAGGTCTGAGGGATGCACTTGACCCAAGACTATGGGATATGGAAATATAGACACATGATAATCAAGGGAAGAAACTGGAAGTTCGGCAATGACATTGACACAGACGCAATTATACCGGCGCGGTATCTCAACACATCCGACCCTGCGGAGCTTGCAAAGCATATAATGGAGGATGCCGACAAGAACTTTCCGAACAAGGTAAAGGCAGGAGATGTTATTGTCGCAGGCAAGAATTTCGGATGCGGCTCATCAAGGGAACATGCTCCGATTGCGATAAAGGCAGCAGGCATTCAGGCTGTGATAGCAAAGAGCTTTGCGAGGATATTTTACAGGAATGCATTTAACATAGGGCTTCCCATCTTTGAGTCTGAAGAGGCATCTGAAAAGATAAAAGAGGGCGATGAGATAGAGATAGATGCAGACAAAGGGCTGATAAGGAATATCACCAGCGGCGAATCATATAAGGCTAACCCTATACCGCCATTCATGCAGGAGCTGATTGCAGCAGGCGGGCTTGTGGAGTGGACGAAGAGGAAACTCGCAGCAAAAAGTTAGCCCACAAAAACTTTCCACGGAAACTTCCTCCGGATAACCTCTGGCATCTTTTCTCTTGTGGTATCTAATATGCTAAAATACGCATAAAAGAAGGCTTAAGCGAAAGGGGTGAAAAAATGACAAGATTAGTCGTGGAAACAAATGATAATTGGACGAAGAAGAAGATAGCGGGCGCTATACATACGGAAACCGATTTGCTCAGAAAGGTAGTCCAGAGAACTCAGTCTAAATTGCAGGAATTTGAGAATAAATACGGAAAATTCGACAGAGATTCCCTCTATGGCAAGGTAAACGATATGGAGCTTGTCGAATGGGAAGGCGAACTTGAGACACTGAAAAGATTAAAGGCAAACTTGAAATCTCTTGAGGAAATAACATTTGAATATAAGTGATTATATTGCAGAATTAGAAGCTCTCATTAATTCCTCCCAAATAGTATCTTCATACAATTTAACCATTGACCGCAAAACAGCAGATATCGCCTTTGTCTCAGGGAAGATTGACTTCAGGGACGGGACAATACTTGACTATAAAGAGTTCGTTGAAGAATCCGAAGGCAGAATAGAGAAATATAAATATGGCTATAATTACCGTAAGGGGGCGGATAGTATTTTCAGATATGACAATGCTCCTGATCCTAAAGCAAAGGATATAAAAACATTTCCATACCACAAGCATCTTAAGGATGGGACTATTGCCGAGTCCGGCAATGTCAAATTATCCAATGTCATCAGCGAGATAGAAGGACTGTTTATCCCGAATAATGAATAAATGAAAAGACTGACTGAAAACCTCCGGATAACCTCCGGTATCTTTTCGAGCCATTATCTCTTAGAACGCCTGCCGCACTTTTAAACTTTAAACTTTTGATTTTTGACTTTTCTGCTTCCCGCCTTCCCCGCTTTCACACTCTCAAGCTGAAAAATTCAGGCGGTTTAGTATAAAATGGTTCTTAATTATGCTTAAACCTGAACAGACAAAATTATCCTTCTGGAACAACCAGAACCTTTTCTCAAAAAACTATCTTGAACATCGCCTGCCGAATACTGCTTTATGGAAGGAACAAAAAGAAAAGGTTTCAGATATTTTTGATGTTATAAAAAAGGCGTATGGCGTGACTAAGACTTTAAAACTCGGCCCCGGAGAAGAAGCAGGGCTTGAGGATAAATTCATAAGGCCGGTTCTTCAGGCCCTCGGTTTCGAATGGGACGTACAGCCAACAACTAAAAGAGGGCTGAAAAAGAAAAGACCGGATTACGCCTTATTCAAGGATAAAGCGTCTCTAACAGATGCACGGAAGGAGAAGGATAATTTAGTTCGATTTTTCAAACATCCTATAACTATTTTAGAAGCAAAATACTGGGGCAGAAGGCTTAATGATGCAGACCCGAAGGATATTCTCGACAAGCGCGATCCTACAGCACAAACAGTAAAATATCTCGATGATGTGTATCATGCCTCTGAAAGCCGTATCCAATGGGCAATCCTCACCAATGGAAAACACTGGCGGCTGTTTTATTACAAGGCAGCCTCTCGCTCCGGCAATTTCTTTGAAATAGACCTTGAAGAAATAGTAACAAGTGGTGATGCCGGGAAGTTTCTCTATTTTTACCTCTTTTTCTCCAAAGATGCTTTTATCCCTGATTCGGTTACCGGCAGGACATGGCTTGACCAGCACTTAAAGGGAACTGAAGAATATGCCGTACGGGTCAGCACAAAACTTAAAGACCTTATTTTTGACAAAGTTTTTGAAGGACTTGCCGAAGGGTTTGTTCACTACAGGATGTCCGAACTCTCAATAGCAAAAGAAACAGAAGATAGCAGAAAAGATATTTTCAAAGGATGTCTGACACTTCTTTACCGGATGCTTTTCTTGCTCTATGCTGAAAGCAGAAATCTCCTCCCTGTTGAAGACAGCTATGGCAAGGTAAGCCTTTCAAAACTCAGGAAAGACATAGATAATGACATCAAAACTTCCGGTCTCGATAAAATGAGCAAGAGGTCTTATGTATACTGGGCCAGGCTTGAAGGTCTTTCCGGCATTATCGCAAATGGCGACTCTGCGCTGAATGTGCCCGTATATAACGGCGGTTTATTTGAAACCCCAAAGGACGCCTTCCTTTCAATTCACAAGATGCCAGATCCTTTTCTTGCCGAGGCAATCAAACTCCTGACAGTTGACAATGAAGGTGAATATATAGATTATTCATCCCTCAGCGTTCGTCATCTGGGTGATATCTATGAAGGTCTGCTTGAGTTCCATGTGCAGATTGCAGAAGAAGAAATGGCTGAGGTTAAAGAGAAAGGGAAATTGTTATGGAAGAAGGCATCGGAGTTAAAAGAAGATAAGGTTATAGGCAGGAAGCAAATTGGCGATGTTTACATTGAAAACTCAAAACATGAGAGGAAAGCAACAGGTTCCTATTACACGCCTCATTACATTGTTGAATACATAGTTAAGAATACCGTCGGCCCTGTGCTGGATGAAAAATTAAAATTTGCGGATGAACTTCTCCTGGAGCATAAAAACGTAACTAAAGCATTACAGAAGCAAAGCGCCACAAGCAGCATTCAGGGATACAGGGCAAAGATAAGAGAGATAGAAGATAAGATATTCGATTCAATTTTCGGCATAAGTGTCCTTGACCCTGCAATGGGCAGCGGCCACTTCCTTGTGCATACAGTAGATTTCATCTCAGACAGAATAGTTTCTTTCCTTGCCGGTTATCCTGAAAACCCCGTAATAAGAAAGATTCATGAATTAAGAGATGAGATACTTGCCGAGATAAAGCGGCAGGGCGTTAGAATTGATGAAAGCAAACTCACCGAAGTAAACCTCATCAAACGCATGGTGATGAAACGCTGCATCTATGGCGTTGACCTGAATGAAATGGCTGTCGAGCTTGCAAAGCTTTCTTTGTGGCTCGACTCTTTCACTCTTGGCGCTCCGCTTTCGTTTCTCGATCACCATTTAAAGTGCGGGAATAGTTTGATAGGCACTAACATTGAGGAACTTGAAAAAGCTCTCACAGGACAACTCTTTGCGATAAACCTTGAACCATTGAAAAGAGCGATAAGAGACATGATATTTGTATCAGACCTGCCGGATGCGACTATGGCACAGGTGAGAGAGTCTTATGAAAAATTCGGAGAGGCAAACAGAGGGCTTGAAGGGTACAGAATTCTCCTTGATATGCTTATTGCAGAACACTTCGGCATCCCCAAGGCAAAAGATTTCCTTATTCTTGATGCAGGCAGAATCGATCTGAACAAACTGCATGATTCGTTGGCTGTTTTACCTGAAAAGGACCGGCAAATAATCACGCAAGTAGAAGCAGTCTCCGGAGGGAAACGGTTTTTCCACTGGGAGATAGAATTTCCAGAGGTTTTTTATGAAAGAACTGCTGCATTCGGGCAGAAGATAGACAAAAAAGAAAATCCTGGTTTTGATTGTGTGATTGGAAATCCTCCGTATGATGTTTTATCAGAACTTGAGCAGGGGCGGGATACTCAACATGAGAAAGACTTTTTTTCACAGCAGCTTTTGTATAGACCTGCTATCGGGAGCAAGCTAAATTTTTATCGACTCTTTGGCGCAATATCTTTGAACGTCCTCAAGAATGCAGGCATGCATGGATTTATTGTTCCAATGGCTTTATTAGCCGATAAACAGGCAAAACCTCTGAGGGAATTTATGCTTCTAAAGAATTGTTTGCAGAAAATAGAGGCGTTACCCCAAAAGGATGACCCTACTAACAGGGTTTTCCCTGAGGCGAAGCTCTCCACCTGCATATACATCCTTTGCAAACAAAAACCTTCTCTGTTCAACATCAGAATCCATCAGGGGAGAGATATTCTTGAATCCTCATCTCAGCTAACTATAAAACCATCTCAGATTGAAGAATTTGATAAAGAGAACTTAAGCATCCCTTCCTATCCGAACATGACCACAAAGGATTTTGCCCTTGCGCTAAAATTGAATAAGGTTTCTAATGAAGCAGTACTCAAACATTTCGCGCCATCTCAGCAAGGAGAAGTTAATCTCACTTCACACTCAGAATATCTGACAGGCGAAGAAAAAGGGCAGATTGTGTTGAGAGGTGCGCATATAAATCGCTATGAGTTTCAAGAACAGCCAAAACAAGGAGAACCAGTGTATCTTGATGTTAAAAGATTTCTGGATGCTCATGGCAAAGATACAAAAGCTTACGACCATAAATATATCCGCATCGGGTATCAGAGAGGTGCTGCAATAGATAATTGGCGCAGAATTATAGCAACTGTTGTTGAGAAGGATAACTTCTGCTCAGATACCATTAACTATATTGTTAAACCAAAAGAATACAGTCTCTTTGCCATTCTTGCTTTACTGAATTCATCGTTATGGGAATGGCGGTTCAGGCTTACAAGCACAAATAATCATGTAAATTCCTATGAGATTGATTCAATGCCGATGCCACTTATCTCCTTCACCACTCCTGAAAAAGAGCGAAAGAAAAGGGTTGGTAAGGCGATTGAGCTTTATGAAAAATATATGTTAGAGTTAGATAAAGGAACAGGGAAAGGAGGTATTTATGCTGACAAAAACCAAACATGAAGAAGAAATCTTAAAAGAGATGCATGATTTATCCGAGCCTTTTCAGGAAAAAATGGTTAAAATTGTCCATCTGTTGAAACAAGAGTTCTTAAAGCTTAATCAAGATGAAAAAGCCGCAACTAATAAATTCCTGCGTATATGCGGAACATGGGAAGATGAGAGGACTGTTAAAGAGCAGATGAAAGATATCTATTCAAGCAGAAAATCTACTTCCAGAACAGCGAAGGCATTTTGAAATTTCTTCTCGATACAGACACCTGTGTTTATCTTCTTAACGGAAATCCATCTTTAAAAAAGAAAGTTGAAGAAGTCGGTGTTTTCTCTTTGGCAATTTCCAACAGCGTGCTTGCTGAACTGTATTTTGGAGCTTACAATTCAAAAAAGATTGAAGACAATCTAAAACGCATTAATCTTTTTAAGAAGAATCTGACCGTCTTATCGGATTCAGAAGAATCTGCCTTGCGATTTGGAAAAATCAAGGCTGACCTGCGGACAAAAGGCAAAATTATTGAAGATTTTGATATATTGATTGCATCTATCGCTATTGTTAATAGCTGCATATTGATTACGAATAATACTGACCACTTTGAAAGAATTGATGACCTGCAGATAGAAAACTGGTTAATAGATAATTCCGGCAAGACATAGAACTATGACTTCCCATGATATATTAAAGTGGGTTGATAATGAGCTTGTCGAAAATCGCAACGACACTGTCCACGACTTTCTTGCCTATCTCGCAGAGCAGATGATTGAATTAAACAAGGGAAAAGGTAATGAGATAAAAGGATTTGTCAAATGGCTTGAGCGTGAAATCGGGGCAGAGATTGATACCTTAGCAAATAAAACTGCAATCAAGGAATATCACGACCATGACTTCAACCATCTGCTCGATGTTCTCAAAAAGAATAAAAACAAACTTTCTATAGACCCTTCAAACCGCAAGACTCAGGAACTTCTCGAAAAACATTTCATAAAAAGCATGTCAATTCTTGAGCCTTTGAAAAGCAAAATTAAAACAACTGACAACTTGATAGACCAGATAGTGTTTAAATTATACGGGTTGACGACTGAGGAGATTGAGACCGTAGAAGGGGAAAGATGAGCCGTAAACATGCTGGATATATTGGGACACAAGACTTTGAGGAAATAAGATTTAAGGGGGTGTAATGATGGCAACCAGTCGATGGTTAGGATACGTCCAAGGCACAAACCGTGGGAAAATTATTGTTCGCATGAAAAGTTTAAACGATACTATAACAGGTGACGTTGTCTTTAAAGATGTTGCACATGGGACAGCGGCCGCCAAAATTAAGGGGAAACTTACCAATAGCCAAATTACGGCCAACCTTTTTGATTTTGTTTTTGCTAAACCTCTTCCGTTAGAGCCACAAGCAGGTCAAATATCTATGACCATTTCAAAAGATAATAGTGAAGTTTCTGGCGCGTGGGCTACGGATATTGGAACTAATGGTCAATGTCATCTTTTTAAAATAAGCTCGTTAAGAGCATTATCCGTATTTGTACCATTTTTTCGAACCTTTCTTTTAATAAAGCGAGGTTTTATAGCTAATTTAAAGTATATCTATTTAGCTTTCTCGCTTCTTGTAATGATTACTTCAGCAACAAGTGTTTTAAAAGAGAAAATTGGCTTAACAGAGACTATCATATTAATAATTCCATTGATATTTCTTTTTCGAAATGAGATTAAAAATTTTTTCATTATTACAGGGTTAAAGAAAATAGGCCCAGTTGAATTTCAAGAACAGTCAATAGTCCCTGTTGGAATAAATCAAGAAACTATAAGTAGATTTGTTCAGGAATATGCAGAGCTATTCTCTTTTTTCGTTTATCTCAATCAATTCTTTGTGCCGCGTACAAAGGCACTGTTACGTATACTTGCAACTGGACCTTCAATCACACGACAGGCTTTTGACCAATATGCACGCATGTTAGGAATCGAAGAAAATAATATCCAGGTTACCTACGATGTTCTTGTGTTAGATAGATGTTTGCAGATAGACCCAAATGGGCTTATTGGTGTTACCGAGATTGGTCGGCGGTTTCTCGAATTTGGAAGTCGATTCAATCAACTTTTTCCGTTAAGATGAACGAAAGAGAAAAAGCACAGCCACATCATCCCTCGCGCAGAGGGTGGGAGATTGAGATTGTGGAGGGGAAAAAATGAAACTCGACCAAATCGGCTATTGGTCTGAAATCAAGCTTGAGATTATCAAGGAATACGCCAATGCGTACACGAGTATTATGAGTAAGCAATCTTGGTGTAAGGGATATGTCTATATTGATGCTTTTGCAGGCGCTGGAACGCATATAAGCAGAAGAACAGGTGAAATGGTTCTCGGTTCTCCTTTGAATGCGCTTGAGGTAGCACTGCCATTTACAGAATATTATTTCATCGATCTTGATGAGGATAGGGCTGACTTTTTCGGTAAGCTTGCCGGAGAAAATCCCAACATACATTCATATCATGGCGATTGTAATGAGATTTTGGTCAATGATATTTTCCCATTGCTTGGCTGGGATACCTTTAAGAGAGCACTATGCATTCTTGATCCTTATGGACTTCACCTTAAATGGGAAACAATAAAAACAGCAGCAGATTTGAAAACGGTAGATATTTTCATCAATTTCCCAATTATGGATATGAACCGAAATGTTTTGTTTGAGGATTTTGCCAAAGCCGAACCAGAAGACGTTGAACGAATGAGCGCTTTCTGGGGTGACGAAAGCTGGAAGCAACTTCTTTATAGAGAACAGGCGACGCTTTTTGGAGAAACTCATCATGTGAGAATAGAAGATTACCAAGTGCTTGCCAAAGAATACTGCAAGAGACTTAAACAAGTCGGATTCGATGATGTTCCTGAACCGATATTGATGAGAAATATAAAGGGAGGCCCACTTTATTACCTCTGCTTCGCATCTCAGAAATCTGTGGCTAAAGACATTGTGAATGATATTTTCGATAAATACAGAAAGGCTTATTGATGCCTAAGAATAATTTGCAGACTATTAAAAGAAAATCCTTACTTTACAAAAGCGAAGTTGAATATGCAGACTTCTGTTTGAATCATGTCGAGGGGTGTTCTCACGGGTGTAAATATCCATGCTATGCATATATGATGAAAAGGAGGTGCGGCATTGTTAAAACCTATGAAGAGTGGTGCAAGCCTAAAATAGTTTCTAATGCCTTAGAGCTTCTGGACAAAGAAATACCGAAATACAAAAACAAAATAAAATATGTTCATCTATGTTTTTCCACAGACCCGTTTATGTATGAACAGGAACAGGTTTGTGATTTGAGCTTGAAAATTATAGATAAACTCAATGCCAATAATATCCGTTGCACTGTATTAACAAAAGGTATCTTCCCCAATGAGCTTGGTAGTAGAAATGGCTTTAGTAATAATAACGAATATGGTATCACATTAGTATCTTTAAATGAGAAATTCAGAAGAAATTTCGAGCCGAATTCAGCTAAGTTCGAAGACAGGATCGACTCACTTAAATATTTGCACAAAAAAGGTTTTAAAACATGGATTAGTATGGAGCCATATCCTACGCCAAATCTGATTAAGCAGGATTTAATGGAATTATTGGACGCTGTATCTTTTGTGGATAAGATTGTCTTCGGCAGGTTAAATTATAACGTTAAATCATCCGAGTTCAAATATTCTAAGGAATTTTATAACAGCCTTGCGTCAGCAGTTGTTAAATTCTGCAAGAAAAACAAAATTGCTTGCTATATCAAGCAAGGAACACAGATATAAAGAGGTGACAGCCCTATCATCCATCGCGCAGAGGGCGGGAGATTGAGATTGTGGAGGGGAAAGTGTAATACGCAAAACTTGGGCATAACTATAAAACAAACTTAGGAGGTTTATATGCCGCTACCGGCTTTAGTAAAAGCACTCGTTGAAAAGAAAGTTGACGAATTCTGCAAAAAGAGAGTCCCGGCGCATGTGCTTGATAAGGTGAACCTGTCATATAAAATAAGGGGCAACAGTATAACCATCTTTGAAAATAGGGCGCCGTGGCGCAAGGACATAAAAGAATGGACTTCAATGCCTATTGCTCAGATAAGATACAATGAAAAGACAGGAGAATGGACTCTTTATTGTGCTGACAGAAATGATAAGTGGCATGAATATTACGATATTGATTCAACGAAAGATATAGATAAAATCTTAATTGAGATAGATGAAGACCCCACAGGGATTTTCTGGGGATAGATGAAAGTAATAAAAACACATGCCCATCATCCAGAGGACAGGAGAGTGAGATTGCGGAGGGAAAAAGAGCAAGAATAAGTGGTAAAATATGAAAAAGGAGGGACAGTATGGGAACGATTAGCAACGAGCTTGCAGCAAAGATTAAAACTTTGCCGGACAAAGAAAAGATTGAACTTGTGGATTCTATCTTGATGCAGCTCGACAAACCAGACCCTGAAATTGACCGCATTTGGGCTGAAGAAGCAAAAAAGAGATGGAAAGCGTATAAGGCGGGTAAAGTAGAAACTGTTTCTTACGAACAGGTAATGAAAAAACATAGCACCAGATGAAGATTCGCTTTCTTAAGCTCGCCCAATCAGAGGTTGATGACGCTGTTGAGTGGTACGATTCTCAATCACAAGATTTAGGAACCAGATTTCTCGATGATCTCGACCGCACCATCAGAAGAATTGCAGCATTTCCGCTTTCATGTACCGAGATAGAACCCGACATTAGGCGTTGCCTGCTTACTCGGTTCCCCTATGGACTCATTTATGGTATTGATTCCGACACGCTTGTGATTATTGCCGTTGCGCATCTCCATCGCAAGCCTCGATATTGGATCGACAGATTACATAGCGAGATGGAATAGGCATTTGATTGCTTTGACCGTGTTAATTTTAGCCATTGAAAGCCATAATGTTAGCTAAAAGTTTTTATAACTTATTGTAAAACAAAAGGATTTTATTTGGTTAATTAGCCAATTATCAGCTGATTCAAAGTGATGATGAAAGTTATCCAGCAGCATAAAAAAATACAGGCCCATCATCCATCGCGCAGAGGGCGGGAGATGTGATTGTTTTTCTGCAATACAAATCCGTATAATATCTGGAGGTTTAGCTAAGGAGAGCGGCAAAAAATGAAATCATACAACATCGCAGTTATACCCGGTGACGGAACAGGCCCGGAGGTTATCGCAGAAGGGATTAAAGTCCTGAACGCGGCAGAAGAAAAATTCGGATTCAAGCTCAATCTTACGTATTATGATTTTGGCGGAGACAGGTATTTAAAGACAGGAGAGGTTTTGCCTGAGAATGCAGTGTCCGAACTCAAAAAGCATAA
Source organism: Nitrospinota bacterium (assembly GCA_018896985.1). Taxonomy (GTDB): domain Bacteria; phylum Nitrospirota; class Thermodesulfovibrionia; order Thermodesulfovibrionales; family UBA1546; genus UBA1546. The sequence goes on along the minus strand of JAHILQ010000037.1, from coordinate 1,668 downwards.
TGCAATCTATCTCGGCGCAATAGGACATCCTGACGTAAAGCCGGGCGTTCTTGAAAAAGGCATACTTCTCAGGCTGAGATTTGAACTTGACCAGTATATCAATTTAAGGCCTGTGAAGCTTTATCCCGGTGTGGATTGTCCGTTGAAGGATAAAAAACCCGAAGACATAGATTTTGTTGTTGTCAGGGAAAACACAGAGGGGATGTATGCAGGAGCAGGAGGTGTTTTGAAAAAAGGCACGGCGGATGAAGTTGCTGTGCAGGAGTCCATAAACACCCGGAAAGGTGTTGAGCGCTGCATCAGGTATGCATTTGAATACTGCAGGAAAAGAAACAAGATGAAAAAGCTAACTCTTTGCGGAAAGACGAATGTGCTGACATTCGCATTTGACCTATGGGAGAGGACTTTCTATGAGGTTGCAAAGGAATATCCTGATATAAAGGTTGATTATGCGCACGTTGATGCAATAACAATGTGGTTTGTAAAAAACCCTGAGTGGTTTGATGTGATTGTCACTGACAACATGTTCGGAGACATCATCACTGATCTTGGCGCAATGATACAGGGCGGAATGGGCATTGCAGCAGGCGGAAACATAAATCCGAAGGGCGTTTCAATGTTTGAACCGATTGGAGGCTCTGCGCCAAAATATAAAGGAAAGAATGTTATCAATCCGCTGGCTGCAATATGCGCGGCAGGAATGATGCTTGAGCATCTCGGAGAAGAAAAGGCAGGCAGGACAATAGAAAATGCTGTAATGAAAATAACAGGAAAACATCTCAAAAGCCTTGCAGCAGGACAGATGGGCCACTCAACAACCGAGGTTGGTAATATGGTAGTTAAACATGTAAAGGAGTCATAAGTTAAGAGGTGAGAGTTAATAATTATCATATGAAACTCTTAACTTTTCACTCTTAATTTTTAACTTTGTGTTATTATGCTCCCTTCAGAAATTGAAAGATTAGTAAGGGAAGCAAAAGCAGCAAGAAAAAAGGCTTTTGCGCCTCACTCCGGTTTTACAGTCGGAGCTGCACTAATAACTAATGGCGGTAAAATCTACCACGGCTGCAATATAGAAAACCCATCATTGATGCTGAGCTTTTGCGCCGAAAGGGCTGCGCTTATCAATGCCCTTGTGGAAGGCGAAAAAAAATTCAAGGCGCTTGCAATTGTATCAGGCAATAAAGATTATTGTTTTCCGTGCGGAGCTTGCAGGCAGATGCTTGCCGAATTCGCACCCGATATTGAGATATATCTTGCAGCTGACAAAGGCATAAAAAAGTTCTCTATTGCCGAACTTCTTCCACATCAGTTTAAAAAAGTGTAAGGGCGGAAAATGTTTAAAAGCCTTCCAATAAATGAGTGCGAACTGTCAATGATTCCATGCTCAAAATAGCATCACCTTTCCGTGTGCCAATGTAAAAAACTCATACCGTTGCTATCAATCTCTTAATTAGCCTCACACTTTCTTCTATGGGCACAACATCTGTTTCTATTGCAAGTTCTGGATTTCGAGGTTCTTCGTATGGCGCCTGAATGCCGGGCACAGGCCAGCCCTTTGCGCCTTTTTTGTAAATGCCCCGCGGAGCCTTATGAGTCTTGAGCCTTTTTCCCTCCCGCTTCATACATATCTCCAGCGGGCATTTGAGATATATCTCTGCATATTTC
>JAHILQ010000036.1 GCA_018896985.1 Nitrospinota bacterium | reverse complement strand
GAAGCATTATAGAGGTTTTTAAAGAAGAAGGTAAGGCGGAAACCACAGAAAAACCGAAAGAGGTAAAATAATGGCTGCAAAAAAACGTTCAAAGAATACAGCGTCCACCCCTTCTGCTAAAGTTAAGAAGCTTGTAAAGGCGAAGAAGGCAAGCGCAGCATCAAAGAAGGCAGAGGCTAAAAGGCAGGCAGAAAAAAAAGAAACGGCATCCGCCTCAGGCGGAGAGAGGGCAGAGGCAGTAAGAAAACTTCTGATTCAAAAAAGAGAGCAGATTGTTAAAGAAGCAAAGATTGAGATATCCAAATACATAAAAGGCGAAACAAGGCAGCTTGTTGACACTGCCCTTGATGACGGCGACTGGTCTGTTGTTGACCTTTCAGAGGATATAAGCCTGAGGCAGCTCAGCAACCATAGAGAAGTAATGGTAAAGATAGATGCAGCGCTTGAAAAGCTTCAAGAGGGAACTTACGGAATCTGCGAGGACTGCGGCGGTAAGATAAACGAAGAGAGGCTGAAGGTTCTTCCATTCGCAATTTATTGCAAGGACTGTCAGGAAAAGATAGAGCAGTTAGAGGCGATAGAGAAAGAACGGCCTATATAGCATGATGCAAGATGCCTGATACAGGATACAAGAAAAGTCTCTAATCCTGCATCGTGAATCATGAATCATGATATTTGACCTTTTCAAGAAAAAGGCCGTGCGCAGGCGCTGTAGGCCCGGTTTTTCTTCTGTCTTTTAGTTCAATAGCTTCTGATACGGAATTCAGGGTCATCTCCCCCCTGCCGATTTCAACAAGCATTCCAACGATATTTCTGACCATGTGTCTCAGAAATGCATTTGCTTCCACCCTTATTTTTATAAAATTTCCGTTAATCTTTGCGGTCATAAAATCAATACAGCTGATTTTTTCAATACTCAGCGAGGTTATATCCCTTACTGTGCTCTTTGCGCCGCATCCTGCTCCCCTGAATGCCGAAAAATCATGCCTGCCAAGAAGTGAATCACCGGCTTTTTTCATCTCATCAAGGTCAAGACTATACGGAACTCTCCATGCATATCTGTAAAGAAACGCAGATGAAAAATTTGTATTAGATATAATGTAAAAGTAGCTTTTGCTGAGAGCGTCATATCGCGGATGAAATGCATCTTCTGCTTCCTCGGCATTGAGAATTCTTATGTCTTCAGGAAGAGTTGCATTGAGAGCCCTCTGCAGAGTCATCGGTTCAAGATTTGAGTTTGTTCTAAACGAGGCGACCTGTCCGATGGCGTGAACGCCTGCATCAGTTCTTGAAGCGCTGATAAGAGCCGCCCTTTCCCCTGTTATCCTGAACAGCCTGTCCTCTATTATTTCCTGCAATGTGGCGTGGTCTTTCTGCCTCTGCCAGCCGTGATAATTGGCGCCGTCGTATTCCATGAGCAGTTTTATATTCTTCATGCCTATAACATGTTTATTTTTTAAGTTACTAATAAGACCATAAATAATGTCACATTCCTGAAACCAGTTTGTCATGCTGGCTTGTCCAGCATCTTTCTTTACGATTCCTGACAAGCAGGAAGGATTCCAGACAAGCTGGAATGACAGTCAATGTGGTTTTACTTGTGAACTCCTTAGTAGGAGGTGAAAGAAATACATTGACAGTAATTAACTGCCAGACAGGTTGCAGAGAGGTTATCTCAAGCCTCTTCAAGAAGTGACTCGTCAATGTTATTTACAAAGATGTCTACGAGGTTGGGATCAAACTTTGTGCCGGCATTCTTTTTGAGTTCTTCAATTGCATAATGAAAGACGGCAGCAGGGGAATGCTCTGCCTTATCAAGCATCTTCCCGACATATTTATATGAATCCCTGCTGGTCATTGCGTCAAACGCCTCTGCAATGGCGATTATCCTTGATTCAACGGGTATTGCATCGCCTATCAGTTCATTGGGGTATCCATTGCCTTCATACCGCTCATGATGATGCAGGACAAAGGGAGCGATATCCGCATAAAAATTTATCAGCCTCAGCATTTCATAGCCAAGCTGTGGATGTGCCTTGTACTGCTCTTTTGATGTCACATCTTTTAGTTTTATTTTCAGGAAGCCGATGTCATGAAGCAGGCATGCCTTGTATAATTTGCGCTTTTCATTTTCTGACATATTTAGTTCATCTGCCATCACGAGGCTGTATTTCGCAACCCTCTTTGAGTGTCCGACTTTTTCATGGATGTGAGTGTCCATTGTATCAACAAGGATGTCTGTGAGGTGGATTTCATAATTTCTCTGGTCTTCCATAAATTGTGTTCTGGCAATGGATATGGCAGCCTGGTCGGCAAAATACGACAGCAGTTCTTCATCCTCATGGGTGAAGGCTCCGTCCTCTTTGTTAATGAGTTCCAGTATGCCGATCGTCCCTGCCTTTACTTTCAGAGGCACACAGAGAAGTGATTTTGTTTCGTAGCCTGTCATTTTATCAATCGCAGGATTAAATCTGCTGTCATTCTTTGCGTCATTAATCCTGACATTGCTGCCATTTTCAGCAGCCCATCCTACAATTCCCTCAGACTTTGGAATTGAAAGTCCCGGCAGATTAGTGCTTCTGCTGCCCTTTGCAATCTTAAATACAAGCCTGTCTCCTTCAACAAGCATGATTGAACCTGCGTCTGCCCCTGTAATTTTCAATGCGCTCTGCATAATATTCTCAAGCAGTATGTCGCCGTATTCTATTTCCCGCATGTCTCTTGTGGTGGTCAGAAGGGTGTTTAATTTGTTGGTATAGTCATCTATTGTTCTAATAGCCTTTTTTGAGGCGCTGTTAGCTACATACATGCCCATAACTACCAATCCTGCAATGATTGAGAGAATAGCTACTAAGGATGGCGGAGATATATAATCAAGAAACATGTACATGAATCGTATAATAAGAAACAGAAGCGCATAGACAACGAGCAGGACTATTCCATTCAGGATCTTTATCTGATGCCTTACGGCTTCTACAACAGATTTTTTATCTTCTGTTTTATCTGTCATGATTATCTTTCATATTATACTTATTGAGAGTGGATGTCAATATTTTTTATGCGGATTTTTTATGCGGATTTATAATGGCACTTCTGAAAGTTCTTGAATAATTCAGGAGCAAAAAGCTAAAATTAGCCTCATGAGAATCATAAAGAAAGCAAAAGATATCAGTATATTTCTCAACACTTTGAGGAGGCGCGCTTCCGGAAGCGGTTCTGCAATAGAAAGGGTGGTGCATTCCATTCTTTCTGATGTGAAGAAAAACGGGGATGAGGCTGTTCTGCGGTATACAAAAAAATTTGATTATGCGGATGCAAAGTCCCTTCTATTCAGGCCGTCTGAGATATCAAAATTCGCGGATAAGGCTGACAGGAAGATTGTTAAGGCTCTTGAATTTTCAGCAGAGAGGATACGCAGATTCCATGAGATGCAGAAGGAAGAGTCATGGATGGTCAGGGATTCAGAATACAGGAAAATTTCTGGAGATAAAAATGCTAAACCTGCCTTTTCCCATGCCCTTCTCGGTCAGCTGATACGGCCGATAGAAAGAGTTGGTGTTTATGTGCCCGGCGGCAAGGCGTCATATCCCTCAAGTGTTCTGATGAATGTAATACCTGCACAGGTTGCTGGTGTGAGGGAAATTGCGGTTTGCGTTCCAACCCCCATGGGAGAAATAAACCCATATGTGATGGCAGCGATAAAAATGCTCGGCATTAAAGAGGCATACAGAATCGGCGGAGCGCAGGCAGTCGGGGCAATGGCTTACGGAACACAGACAATTAAAAGAGTTGATAAGGTTGTGGGGCCCGGCAATATCTATGTGGCTGCGGCAAAGAGAATGGTTTTCGGAGAGGTGGATATTGACATGATTGCAGGTCCGAGCGAGATTCTGATAATAGCTGATGCCTCTGCAAATCCTGCATTTATTGCAGCGGATTTATTGAGTCAGGCAGAGCATGATGAATTTGCATCTTCAGTATTGATTACAGATTCAAAGATTCTTGCCGAAGATGTCAGCAGGGAGATTGAAAGGCAGATGGCAAAGCTTAAGAGGAGAACTATTGCAAGCAAATCCCTTAAGAATTACGGGGCTGTTATCATTGTTAGGGATATTGCTCATGCTGTAAAACTTTCAAACGATATTGCCCCTGAACACCTTGAGATTATGACAAAAAGGCCTTCTGCTGTTCTTCCAGAGATTAAGAATGCCGGCGCAATATTTCTTGGCAGATGGACTCCGGAGACTCTCGGAGATTATTCAGCAGGGCCGAATCATACACTTCCAACTGGAGGCACTGCGAGATTTTTTTCTCCTCTTGGAGTGTATGACTTTATCAAGCGCTCAAGCCTTTTATCATTTACAAAAGAGGGTTTTATGGAGATTGCAGGGACAGTAGAGGCAATTGCAAATATTGAAGGACTTGAGGCTCATGGGAACACTGTCAGAGTGAGGATGAGGGATAAGCGCCGATAAGCCATACGCATAATGTCATTGCCCAGAAAATAGAGTCTGTCATTCCCCGATTTAATCGGGGAATCCAGTTCCTTGTAAAAAAAATACATGGATTCCCGTTTGCACGGGAATGACAAAGTAGAGAATATTCAACCATGCTCATAAAAATTACAGAAGATAATCGAAAAGAAATCCTCAGAAAAGCAGTTGTAATACTAAATGATGGCGGTATTGTTGCGTATCCGACAGAGACGTTTTATGGTCTCGGGGTAAAATTTGATAAGGAAGTCTCTCTCAGAAAACTATATGAACTGAAGAAAAGGCCTAAAGAAAAACCGATGCCATTGATTATCGGGAACAGGGCATCTCTGTCAATGATTGCTGTATTTGTGAATGAGATTGCT
>JAHILQ010000035.1 GCA_018896985.1 Nitrospinota bacterium | reverse complement strand
CCTCGCATATAAAGGAAATACCGATTTCAAAGGAAGATATAATAGGGAGAATTACGCTTAAGGACATAGTGGATCCTGTTACAGGTGAAGTGACACTTGAAGGCAATGAGATTATAACAGAGGAGATTTTTAATAAGATGCTCATTGCCAGGATAGATTCTCTCGCTCTGTTGTTTATAGATAATGTGCATTATCTTTCTTCACTCAGGGATACACTGTTGACAGATAAAGTCAATGTGCAGGATGAGGCGCTGGTTGAGATATACAGAAAACTCAGGCCCGGGGAACCGCCCACTATCAACGCAGCGAAAGAACTGTTTAAGGGACTTTTCTTTGATGCAAGAAGATATGATCTTTCGCCGGTTGGCAGGCTGAAGATAAATAAGAGGCTTGGTGTTGATATACCGCTTGAGACCAGAGTCCTTACAGATAAAGATATAGTTGAGATCGTACGTTATCTCCTTTCATTGAGAACAGGCAAAGGTGAGGTTGACGATATAGATCACCTTGGGAACAGACGCATAAGGGGCGTTGGAGAACTGCTTGAAAATCAGTTCAGGATAGGGCTTGTCAGAATGGAGCGAACAACAAAAGAAAAGTTATCCCTTACAGAGCTTGATAAAGCAATGCCGCACGACCTGATAAATGCAAAACCTGTGATGGCTGCTGTTAAGGAGTTCTTCGGCACAAGCCAGCTCAGCCAGTTTATGGATCAGACAAATCCTCTGTCTGAGATTACGCATAAAAGAAGACTTTCAGCGCTTGGGCCCGGCGGTCTCACCAGGGAGCGTGCAGGTTTTGAGGTCAGGGATGTTCATCCTACACATTATGGAAGGATATGTCCTGTAGAGACGCCGGAAGGTCCCAACATCGGATTGATAACATCACTTGCAACATATGCAAGGGTTAATGAATTCGGGTTTATAGAGGTTCCATACAGAAAAGTTGCGGATGGAAGAGTCACAGAGGAAGTGGAATATCTGTCTGCTATTGATGGTGAGAAGTTCGTTATTGCCGAGGCGACTTCACCTGTAGATAAAAAAGGGCATCTTGTCGGTGAGACTGTCTCTGCAAGAGTGGGCGGAGATTTCAGAATGGTAACGCCTAAGGAAGTGCAGTATATGGACGTATCACCGAAACAGATTGTCGGCGTATCAGCAGCCCTGATTCCTTTTCTTGAAAACGATGACGCAAACAGGGCGCTGATGGGATCCAACATGCAGAGGCAGGCAGTGCCTTTGCTTTCTTCAGATGCGCCTATTGTAGGAACAGGAATGGAATATGTGGCTGCAAGGGACTCGGGCGCGCTTGTTATCGCAAAGAGAGCGGGCGTAGTTGAAAGTGTTGACGCCTCAAGAATTGTTGTGAAGAGCAAGGAAGACGGAGGCGGAGTTGATATATACAGCCTGATAAAATTTCAAAGGTCGAATCAGGCTACATGCATAAACCAGAAACCTATAGTGAATGTAGGCGATGCGGTTACAAGAGGCGGTGTTCTTGCAGACGGGCCTTGCACTGACATGGGTGATCTTGCCCTCGGCAAGAACGTGCTTGTTGCATTCATGCCGTGGGGAGGATATAACTTTGAGGACGCAATCCTCATAAGCGAAAGGCTTGTAAAAGAAGATGTTTTCACATCAGTCCATATAGAAGAGTTTGAAATGGAGTCGAGAGAAACAAAGCTCGGGCCTGAAGAAATCACAAGAGACATCCCTAATGTTGGAGAGGAAGCGCTTAAGGATCTGGATGAAAGCGGCATAATCAGAATCGGAGCTGAGGTAAAGCCCGGCGATATACTTGTAGGGAAGGTAACGCCGAAAGGAGAGACGCAGCATACTCCGGAGGAAAAACTTTTAAGAGCCATATTCGGGGAAAAGGCTGAAGATGTCAAAGAAAGTTGTCTTTATGTGCCGCCTGGAATAGAGGGCACGGTTGTAGATGCAAGGGTGTTTTCAAGAAAGGGCACAGAGAAAGACGGGAGGGCAAAGAGTATAGAGGAAGAAGATATTCTGAGGCTTCAGCGCGACCTTGAGGAAGAAATACGGATAGTAAAGGAAGATAAGTTCCGCAAGATAAGACATCTGCTTGTTGACCAGAAGGTTTTAGATGAGGTAAAAGACTCCGAGACAAAGGAAGTTATATGCCAGAAAGGCAAAAAGCTTACGGAAAAGCATATAGAGAGAATCAAGAATGAGCATCTAATCGGCGTAAAGATAGCTGATTTTGATGTGAAAGGGAAAATAGACATTGTAAACAATGAAGCAAACCAGTATGTACGCTATCTTGAATCAAGGTATGATGAGCGCATTGACAGAGTTAAAAGAGGAGATGAGCTTCCGCCCGGAGTAAACAAGCTTGTTAAAGTATACATAGCCATGAAGCGCAAGCTGCAGATTGGCGATAAGATGGCGGGCAGGCACGGAAATAAAGGCGTAGTGGCAATGGTATTGCCCGATGAGGATATGCCTTATCTTCCTGACGGCACGCCTGTGGATATAGTCCTGAACCCGCTGGGCGTTCCTTCAAGAATGAATGTAGGGCAGATACTTGAAACACATCTGGGATGGGCGGCAAAGACGCTGGGCATTTATGTTGCAACGCCTGTATTTGAAGGAGCAAAAGAGGGTGATATAAAGGATATGCTGAAGAAAGCAGGACTCCCCAGCACAGGTCAGATAACACTTTGTGACGGCAGGACAGGTGAACCGTTTAAGAGACCTGTGACTGTCGGATACATGTATATGATGAAACTTCATCATCTTGTTGACGACAAGATGCATGCGCGCTCAATAGGGCCTTATTCACTGGTAACACAGCAGCCGCTCGGAGGAAAGGCGCAGTTCGGAGGTCAGAGACTGGGTGAAATGGAAGTCTGGGCGCTGGAGGCATACGGCGCAGCCTATACACTGCAGGAATTTCTAACTGTAAAAAGTGATGATGTAACCGGCAGAACCCGCATGTATGAGGCAATAGTTAAGGGCGATGCGACTCTGGAGCCAGGCGTTCCTGAGTCTTTCCATGTATTAATAAAAGAACTCCAGAGCCTTGCGCTTGATGTAGAGCTTCTGGAGAAAAAAGTTAAGGGGGAATAGATTGGCAGAGGAAACCTATACTATTTTTCAAAGGCCGAAAAATCCGACCGACTATGAGGCGCTGAGAATTAAACTTGCCTCGCCTGAAAAAATAAGGGAGTGGTCTTATGGAGAGGTTAAGAAACCTGAGACGATAAACTATCGCACGTTCAAGCCTGAGCGTGACGGCCTTTTCTGTGCAAAAATCTTCGGCCCGATGAAGGACTGGGAGTGCATATGCGGAAAATACAAGAGAATGAAGCACAGGGGTATAGTAT
>JAHILQ010000034.1 GCA_018896985.1 Nitrospinota bacterium | reverse complement strand
TAAAGGTGGATAAGATTGTTACAGATAAAAGGGTAATTGAATGTGAAGGGTAGTAAATTCAAAGGTTTACTGTTTCAGGAGGCCGTATCTGTTTTTCGGTAATATTAAACTACCCTTGTAAAAATATAAATGTTAGTACAATATATCAGGTTCTTACAAGGTCTTATGCGGGGCTATCCGCTCCACTTCGTTGCGACTTCAGCCCCTATTCTGACAGACCCGTGAATCTTACCTCAATCCAGACACAGCCTCCTAATCACACGCGTTCAAGGAAAGCCGGAATCCGCGCATTTCTCAATATATCTTTATACGTTTCCCTTTCCCTTATTAAAAAATGCTCTCTTCCCTTTACCATTACTTCTGCAGGCCTTGGCCTGCTGTTATAATTTGAACTCATAGAAAAACCGTATGCTCCGGCGCCCATTACAGCAAGATATTCCCCCTGCTTCACTGCCGGCATTTCCCTTTCTTTGACAATAAAATCTCCTGACTCGCATATCGGACCCACAACATCGGCAAATATTCCGCTCCTCCTCCTTTTCCCAACAGGCAGAATGCGGTGATAGGCGCCGTAAAGCGAAGGCCTGAGCAGGTCATTCATCCCTGCATCCACTATCACAAACTCTTTTTCAAAACCATGCTTCAGGTAAAGGGTCTTTGTAACGAGTATTCCTGCATTCCCGGCTATAGACCTGCCGGGCTCCATTATCAATGTCATCTTTCTTCCCTTAAGCAAAGGCAGGAGGTTCTTTGCAAGGTCTGAAGGCACAGGCGGTTCCTCATCCTTATACGAGATGCCAAGCCCGCCGCCAATGTCAAGGCATTTGATATTTATTCCTTGAGCGCTTAGTTCATCAACAAGAACAAGAATCCTTCTGAGCGCATCAACAAAGGGAGACACCTTTGTAATCTGTGAGCCGATGTGCTTGTGTATGCCGATGACAGAAATATTTTTAAGCCTGTTTGCAGTTCTGTAATGTTCAACCGCGTCTTCAATCGGTATTCCGAATTTATCCTGCCTGAGCCCTGTTGAGATATAAGGATGCGTCTCAGGGTCAATATCAGGATTAATCCTCAATCCGACAGGCGCCTTTGTCTTCATCCCGCCTGCAATCCTGTTTATCGCCTTCAGCTCATCCTCAGACTCCACATTAAACATAAGTATCTTTGACTTTAGCGCAAACCTTATTTCCTCATCGGTTTTCCCAACGCCTGCATATACAATCTTTTTCGGAGGTATGCCTGCATTTAAAGCCGCGTATAACTCCCCTCCTGAAACAATATCAGCGCCTCCGCCGTTTTTTGCAAAGAGCCTCAAAATAGACGGATTTGAATTTGCTTTGAGCGCAAAGCAGATTATATGCGGATAACCGTTAAATGCGTTTTCATACGCCTTGAAATGCCTGAGAAGTGTTTTGTAGCTGTATATATAAAGAGGTGTGCCGTATTTCTCTGCAAGCCTCTTTACAGGCACATCCTCGGCAAATAGTTCATTCCTCTTATATTTAAAAAAATGCATGATTTCACTCTGATTTTCTTTTATATTTTTTAACACAGCGTGAGAGATAAAGTCAAAAACGGATAATCGCTGGCTTGAACCAACAATAGAACTTTCTATGAAATAACAGATGTAACAAAGAACAGGATATGGATATTCGTTAAGAATGTGGATACCAAATCTAAATTCTTCACCTCAGCATAATTACATCGCCTGCGCTTATCTTCTTCAACCCGCCTGATGGCAGCCTTAATATCAGCATGCCTTCATCGTCTATATCCTCTGCTATCCCTGAGATGGCATCTCTTCCGGAAACAACCTTAACCTTTCTTCCAAGAGTTGATGAAAGTTTTTTCCATTCGTTGATTAATTGAATTCTGCCGCCTTTAATCAAAACCTTAAACCATCTTTCTAATTCATTCAGTATCGCGGCGATAATAAGTGTTCTTGAAATTTCACTTTTTTCAAATCCGCCCGCTCTCCCTTCTTTAATCCCCCCTTGCCTGTCTGCCGTGCCAACGGCACAGGCAGTCCCCCCTTTAATAAAGGGGGGGTGGGTGGATTTTTGGGTGAGCGATAAGGGATTATTAAGTTCTTCTATTACCGATGCTGCCGCAGCACGGACATCAACCGGAAACATATCAAGGCGCGCATTAACATTTATACCAATGCCAATAACAGCGAATATAATCCTGTCCTGATCGGATTTCATTTCTGTGAGTATGCCGCCTAATTTTCTTTCGGATACCATCAGGTCATTGGGCCATTTTATCTTCACTTCAATGCCTGTTGAACTCCTGATAGCTCTGGCGCATGATATTGCGCTCATTATTGTAAGAAGAGTCGCATCTCTCGGTTCAATCTCAGGCCTGACAATTACGCTCATATAAATATTGCCCTTCGGAAGCGAGAACCAAGTCCTTCCGAGCCTTCCCTTGCCTTTTAACTGCCTGTCTGCAATTACTACTGTTCCGTGAGAAACTCCCTTCTCTGCAAGCTCCATCGCAAGCGTATTGGTAGAATCAAGGCTTTCATGAAAAATTATCTCTTTCCCGAAATCACCTCTAACAAGAATTTTCAGTTCTTCCACTGAAAATTCAGGAGTTTTTATAAGTCTGTAGCCCTTTGCAGTAGAACCCTCAATCACATAGCCTCTCTCTCTCAATGCCTTTATCTTCTTCCAGAAGGCAGCCCTTGTAATGCCGAGCCTTCTGCTCATCTCTTCTCCTGAGACAAAACCATCCTTTTCCTTGAACATCCTGATTATCCTGTCAAACATTCAAATTCTCTCCTTATCCTTCTCTGGCCATCCGCATTCATCATAAAGCACACATGCGCCGCACCTTGGCTTTCTTGCCGCGCAAGTCTCTCTCCCGTGAAGTATCATGGCAAGATTAAATGCCGTCCAGTTGTTATTCGGTATCTGCTTCGTAAGTTCTTCCTCCACTTTATCAGGATTTTCAGAATGTGCAATGCCAAGCCTGTTGGAAACCCTCAACACATGGGTATCAACAGCAATCGCCTGTTTACCGAAAGCGCTCCCCAGAATAACATTGGCTGTTTTCCTTCCAACTCCGGGAAGTGTTGTAAGTTCCTCTCTGGTTGACGGCACTCTGCCTTTAAATTCCTTTATAAGTTTCTGACAGCAGCCTATGATCATCGTAGCCTTGTTTCTATAAAATCCTGTTGACCTTATCTCATTCTCAAAAACATTCAAGTCAGCGCCGGCATAATTTTTTACGTTTTTGTATTTCTTGAAAAGCGTCTTCGTAACTTCGTTCACCCGTACGTCAGTGCATTGCGCCGAGAGAATGGTCGCAACGAGAAGTTCAAGAGGATTTGAGAAATTGAGGGCAATCCCCGGGTTGGGATATTTCTTCAGTAAAAGGGCTGTTATTTTTTTAGCGTCAGGCATTTTAAGCATTGTGTCAGTTTTCAGTGTCTGTGTCAGTGTAAAAAAACTGTCACTGATCACCGACACTGACACTATTCTTCATTCATTATCACCACTTCAATTTTTCCTTTAAGCCCGACTGCAAACTTCCTGGCATCATTCTTGTCCCCGACTATTGAACCGTAATGCATCGGGATTGCTATCTTCGGCTTTATGTCAAGTGCTGCCTTTACAGCCTCATCAGCGGTCATTACATAGGTTCCGGAAACCGGAAGGAGCGCAATATCGCATTTGTAGTTCTTCATCTCAGGGATATAATCCGTATCTCCTGCTATGTAAATCCCTTGCCCCTTCATAGTAAATATATACCCGACCCATCCTCTTTCTTTTACATGAAACGGCTTGTTCGTGTTGTAAGAAGGAACTGCCTCAATCTCAATGCCTTCAACATTAATCTTATCACCGGGCTTAACAATCTTTATTTTCCCTGAGAGCTTCTTTGCGCAGTCTGCGGTTGCAACAATCACAGTATTGGCATTCTGAATCTTCTTTACATCCTCAGGCGAGCAATGGTCATAATGTTCATGTGTAATCAGGATTATATCGGCGCTGTCTGCCTTTTTAATCTTGAAAGGGTCGGTATAGATTACCTTCTCTCCTGTAATCTTAAATGTATCGTGCCCGAGCCAATGAATATCTTTCAGCATATTCTTCACCTCCTTTACCCCTGCATTTACAGCAAAAGGGATTAAGAACAGAAAACTTAAAAAAATAAAAGCTGTCTTCCCCGCTCTACGAGCCATCGGCATGTCTCCTCCTCCTACAGGATTAAACCGGCTTCCTGTGAAAATTATATCACAATTCAGCGCTGCGGAAGGCAGGGATGATGAAAAAACTCTATGACGACACCTTGAAAAAAAAGAGCAAATAATTCCAATTTTGAGACCCTGCGGGAGTGTCTGCCGAAATAGAATGCTAATCAAAAAAGAGGCTCAACATTTAATTATCTGTCGATTCATCGATTCATAGAGTTTATGAGACATTCCTGCCTTCCTGTATTTTATGTGGAATCAATATGCTGATTTCTGTTAATTTATTAATCATGAAATACACTCAAATCACAAGCGCCTCAAATCCCAAAATCAAAGAAGCGCTGGATATTAAAAACAAGCGAAGCAAATACAAACACGCCGCATTTATTATTGAAGGCCCGCATCTTGTAGAGACGGCGATGGCATCAGGCAATAAAATAAACACGGTTTTCTTCACAGATTCATTCAGGGCAAAAAAAGACGGGCAGAAGATATTAAGACAACTTTCCATAAAATCTAATAAAAATAATCCCCCCTCGCCCCCCTTTAGCAAAGGGGGGATGGGGGGATTTTCAGGCGAAATCTTTGAGGTCACAGAGCAGATAATTAACAAGCTCGCTGATACAGAGACCCCTCAGGGGATTATTGCAATAACATCTTATGACACTAAAAACCTTGAAGAAATTAAATTTAAATCAGCCCCATTGATCTCGGCAGTTGACGGAGTTCAGGAACCCGGCAACTTAGGCACAATAATAAGGACTTCTGATGCCTCAGGCGCAGATGCTGTGGTAATCCTCAAAGGAACATGCGATGTGTTCATGCAAAAAACAATAAGAGCAACTGCCGGAAGTATATTCAACATCCCGATAATTTATGCCGGCGCAGAGAAATTCATTGAATGGCTGAAATCAAACGGCATAATGCTCATTGCAACAGCGCTTGATTCAGACAAATCAATCTTTGATTCAGATCTGAAAAAACCAATTGCCTTTGTCTTTGGAAATGAGGCACATGGCATAAGTAATGAGATTAAGAGAAAAGCTGATTTACTATTAAAGATTCCAATCTATGGAAAAGCCGAAAGCCTTAATGTCTCAGCCTCAGCAGCGGTATGCCTTTATGAAGCTGTAAGACAACGTGAGAAGTTAAAAGTTTAAAGTTAGAAGTTAAAAGTTATAAAAGTCTTTATCAAAACTCTTAACTCTAAACTCTTAACTTCTCACGTTTTTATTTCGGTATCCTCATCTGTGAAATCTGGATTCTTGTCGCTGCCCTCTCAAGCGATGTCTCAGCGCGGTGAAAATCTATGTCTTCTGCCTTCTTGAGCCTTTCTTCTGCCCTCTTCATCGCTTCCTTTGCCCTCTCAACGTCTATCCCATCTGACCTCTCTGCGCTGTCAGCAAGAATCAGAACTTTCTCAGCGCCTACCTCTGCATAACCCCAGTTAACAAAAAAGAACTTTGTTTCATTGCCTTTTTTACATATAAGCATGCCGATCTTCAGGGTCGTTACATAAGGCACATGACCGGGAAGAACGCCAAATTCTCCTTCACTGCCAGCAGCAGTGACTTCATCTACCTCTTCGCTGGTGACCAGCCCATAAGGGGTAACTATTTCAAGTAATAGTTTTCCTTCTGCCATTATCCCCTCGACCAGCCAAGCTTCTTTGCGTTTTCCTCAACCTCTTCAATAGGCCCTGTCATATAAAACGCCTGTTCAGGAATATCGTCATATTTACCGTCAACTATCTCCTTAAAGCTTCTTATTGTATCAGCGACCTTGACATACTTGCCCGGCCTTCCTGTAAATACCTCTGCAACATGGAACGGCTGGCTGAGAAATCTCTGTATCTTCCTTGCCCTTGAAACCGTGATCTTGTCGTCTTCCGAAAGCTCTTCCATACCCAAGATTGCGATAATATCCTGAAGCTCTTTGTATCTCTGGAGTATCTTCTGAACACTCCTTGCGACTGAATAGTGCTCTTCTCCTATAACCTTTGGATCAAGGATTCTTGATGTGGAATCCAGAGGGTCAACTGCAGGATAAATACCAAGCTCTGTTATCTGCCTTGAAAGAACAACTGTTCCGTCAAGGTGTGTGAATGCTGTTGCAACAGCAGGGTCTGTAAGGTCATCAGCAGGAACATAAATAGCCTGCATTGAAGTGATTGCGCCTTTCTTTGTTGTTGTAATCCTCTCCTGCAAAATTCCCATGTCGGTGCCGAGTGTCGGTTGGTATCCGACAGCAGAAGGCATTCTTCCAAGGAGAGCTGAAAGCTCTGCGCCGGCAAGCGTATATCTGAATATATTGTCTATGAATATTAGAACGTCCTGTCCCTCGTCTCTGAAGTATTCAGCACAGGTTAGCGCTGTAAGCGCAACCCTTGCCCTTGCTCCGGGAGGCTCGTTCATCTGTCCGTAAATAAGGGCGACCTTTTCAAGAACGCCTGAATGCTTCATCTCACCGTAAAGGTCATTGCCTTCTCTTGTCCTTTCACCAACACCTGCAAAAACAGAAACACCTCCGTGTTTCAGTGCGATGTTGTGAATCATCTCCATGATAATAACTGTCTTGCCGACACCTGCGCCGCCGAACATCCCCATCTTACCGCCTCTGACGAACGGGACAAGAAGATCAAAAACCTTAACGCCTGTCTCAAAAACCTGTGTGGTCGGTTCCTGCTCAGCAAATTCAGGGGCTGGCCTGTGTATAGGCAATTTTACATCTGTGTTTACAGGACCCAGTTTGTCAACGCCTTCGCCTATGACATTAAGTATTCTTCCCAGCACCGCCTTTCCAACAGGAACTGTGATGGGCTGGCCTGTGTCAACTGCAGGCATTCCTCTTACAAGTCCGTCTGTTGCTGACATGGCAATTGTTCTGACCTTGTTGTCGCCAAGATGTGATGCTACTTCCAATGTTATCTTAATATCAGGAATCCCCTTTGATGCGTCCCCTTTCTGGTCTATTGTTACCGCATTCAGGATTTCGGGCAGTTTCCCTTCAAATTCAACATCAACGACTGCGCTTATGACCTGTGAGACTTTTCCTATATTGCTCATTCTATACCCCCATATCTATTTAAATTCAAAGTTAAAAGTTCAAAGTTAAGGAACTTATTTTAATTTTTCCATAATTTTGCATTTTTGAATTTTAAATCTTAAATTTTGAATTTATTTATCCTTTCAGCGCCTCAACTCCGCCGACTATGTCCATAAGTTCCTTTGTAATTGACGCCTGCCTTGCCTTGTTGTACTGGAGAGTCAGACTGTTTATCATATCATTAGCAGCCTTTGTCGCATTCTCCATAGCAGACATCCTTGCAGCCTCTTCCGATGCCTGTGATTCAAGCAATGCCCTGAATATCTGTATCTCAACATTCTTAGGAAGCAGATTATTGAATATATCTTCCTTTGAAGGCTCATATATGAAATTAAAAACCGGCAGCGTTTCCGCAGTTGCCTCTATTGACGCCAATGGGAGAAGCCTTGTGACAACAACCTTTTGCGCAGCAACTGATTTAAACTCATTGTATGCAAGAATGATTTCATCGGTGGTTTCATTTGTATAGCGCTCGATGATATCCGCTGCTATTTCCTGGGCATTTGCATATGAAATTCTTCCTGAAATGCCTGTCCAGCTTTTTTTCAGAGGGACATTTCTCCTCTTGAAATAGTCAACCGCCTTTCTTCCAATAGCGCTTACATTAACTTCAAATCCCTCTTTCTTCAGATTCGATATGTGTTTTGAAGCAACCCTCAGTATATTAGAATTAAAGGCGCCGCAGAGCCCCCTGTCGCTTGTAAGAACAATGATATCCACATTCTTCCGGGGTCTTACCGAAAGGAGCGGATGTATCTCGCTCTCCGCACCGCCTGCAAGGCTTGAAAGCACAGCGCTCATCCTGTCAGCATACGGCCTCATCTCAAACATCCTCTGCTGTGCCTTCCTGAATTTGGAAGCGGCAACCATCTTCATAGCCTTCGTGATCTTGCTGGTGCTATGAACAGCCTTTATCCTTCTTTTTATATCTCTAAGTGTAGGCATTTATGCCTGAAATCCTTTCTTGAAATCTTCCACAGCTGCGATAAGCCTGGCTTTAAGGGCATCATCAATAGCCTTCTTTTCTCCAAGCTCCTTCTTGATATCCGCCTTGCGGTCATTTATATAGCGCAGGAACTCCTGCTCGAACTTATTGACTGATTCCACAGGAATATCATCAATGAATCCCTGTGTTGCGGCGAAAAGAACCATTACCTGATCCACCATTGTCATAGGCACAAACTGGTCCTGCTTAAGGAGTTCAACCATCCTTTTCCCTCTTTCTATCTGTGCC
>JAHILQ010000033.1 GCA_018896985.1 Nitrospinota bacterium | reverse complement strand
TCATCATTGTATCCGGGACACAGCACAATCTGAACATGCATCCTGATCTTATTTTCTTTTAAGAACTTCAGCTCCTTCAGAACATCTCCTGCCTTAGGATTTCCAAGCAGCGTATTGCGGATGACTTTATTGGTTGAGTGCACAGATATATAAAGCGGACTCAGCCGCTGCTGCGCAATCCTCTTCTTGTCCTGTGCGCTCAGATTTGTGAGGGTAACATAATTGCCGTAAAGGAATGACATCCTGTAATCTTCATCTTTTATATAAAGAGATTTCCTTAATCCTTTAGGGAGCTGGGACACAAAACAGAATATGCAGTTATTAATGCATCTCTTTATCTTGAAAGGTTTCAGTGTGATGCCAATGTCTCCTGTTTCTTTTGGCATGACCTTTAAAGACATTTTTTTGCCTTTTCTCACGGCAGCAATATTCAGTTCCCCGATATTATCGGGGTAAAACATAAAGTCTATGCCGTCGTTAAGCCTGTGGCCGTTTATTGAAAGGAGCAAATCTCCAACGAGAAGTCCCTCTGTTTCTGCAACGCTTCCCGGCATTATTGCCTCTATTTCAACTCCGCATCTATTCTGCATGTGTCAATTTTAACCCTCTGTATATATAGTGCAGGCCCGAAATAATTGTAAGAACTGCTGTCAGCCATATAAGCACATTATGTATGTCAGGGAGGAAGCCTACGTTTATATCAAGAAGCACATAGCATAAAAGCGCCAACTGCATCGCTATGGCGGCCTTGCCTGTTACTGTCGGTTTTACATTTGATGTATGCGTTATCAGATAAACAAGCACCCATCCTATTACCACGATAACATCCCTGCTTATCACGGTTATTGCAAGCCACTTAGGCACCAAATCGTTTAGCGAAAAAAGGATAAATGACGTAACAAGAAGAAATTTGTCCGCAAGGGGGTCAAGAAATGTTCCGAACTCCGTCTTTTGATTGGTAAGCCTTGCAATAAATCCGTCAAGGGCATCTGTTAATGCGGCAACAATAAACATATAAAGCGCATAATCATATCTTTTATATATGACTGCTATTGTAAAAAGAGGGATTATTACTATTCTTGCTATTGTAAGCGAATTAGGAAGATTCAGAACTCTCACATCGCCCCTCACATCAGTGTTAGTCATCAGTGTCAGTGAACTGTGTCGGTTACTGACACAGACACTAACCACTGACACTCATTCATGGGATATTAAACGGTATGGATTGAAACTTCAATTTCAATCCAAGTTTATTATAACACCTATTCCCAATCTTTCCATTGTTTTTATTTACAAGCGATAACAATGCGACTGCATGGCAGTTCTCCACAGAAAATCCATCGGAAAGAGAATCTCTAAACGCAGCATTCAGATTCACCAGCGCAGAAGAAAGCCTGCCTCTTAAAAATTCTATCTCGCCCATGCCGAGTTTGCAGTATATAATCCCCCTTGGATCTTTTGTCTTCTTGAAAAATCCGCAAGATTGCTTGAAATAATCCATTGCCTTATCAAGCTTGCCGAGCATGGTGTGTGTCTTGCCGAGGCTCCAGAGAGTATATGAGAAACTTACAATATCACCTATCTTCCTGTAAAGAGTTGTTGCCTTTCTGAAATGAAGGAGAGCGCCTGAGTAATCAGCCTTCATTCTCAGGGCATTCCCGATGCCGCAGTGGGAATATGCAACTCCAAATGTATCATTTAATTCAGAAAATAATTTATTGGCAGCGGTGTAGTATTTAAAGGAATCGCCGAACAACCCTGCTACTCTGGACACACCTCCAAGTCCGCACAGGTTATAGCCTATTCCATGCTTGTCTCCAAGCGTCCTGAAGAGCCTGAGGGATTTCTTAAACGACTTGAGAGAATCCGCTGCATCCCCTTTGATGCGAAAAGCGCCGCCCTTAGCCCAGAGCACAAATGCCATTCCTTCACGGTCCTTTTTCTCTCTGTACACCTTTTCAGCGCCGGAAAACATCTCCAGCGCCTCCTTCCACCTGCCAAGCCCCCTTACTGAAAGACCGAGCCCAACAGCAGCATCTGCCGCAGCTGTCGTGTCCTTCAGTTTCCTGCTTATTTTTATTGATTCAGAATAATTCTTCCCTGCAAGTTCAAAATTTCCTGTCATGCGATAGACATCACCGATGGACATAAAACAGCGAAGCCTGCCTTCAGTGATATTATCTTTTTCGTATGCCCTCTTTGCCCGTTTGAAAAGCAGTAGCGCATCTTTGTATCGAGCCCTGTTTTTTAACTCGCTTGCTTTATGAAAAAATCTGTCTGCTGTCATGGACGAGCCAGTATTTCACGCAGTTTCTTTGTAAGCGATGCATAGTCTTTAGAACTGAAAAATGCTGAACCCATTACAAGTATATCAGCGCCTGCCTCGGCAACCATCCTGGCATTATCAGGTTTTACGCCGCCGTCAACCTCAATAAGAGTTTTAAGCCCTCTGTCAGAAATCATTCTCTTTAGTGCCTTAATCTTATCTACCACCTGCGGAATAAAACTCTGCCCCCCAAAACCTGGATTAACAGACATCAGAAGCACAAAATCCACATCCTGAATAATATCGTCAATGCTGCCGAGCGGAGTTGCAGGATTAAGCGATACGCCTGCCTTTACCTTGCTCTCTTTTATTTTTTGCACTGTGCGGTGCAGATGCATTGCAGCTTCAAAGTGCACCGTAAGATAATCCGACCCTGCTTTCACAAAATCGTTCAGGTATTTGTCAGGCTCTTCTATCATCAGATGCACATCAAGAGGAACAGATGTTATCTTTTTAATTGCTTCTACAATCGAAGGTCCGATAGTTATGTTCGGCACAAAATGGCCGTCCATTATATCTATGTGAAACATATCAATGCCTGCAGCTTCCGCTGCCTTTATTTCCTCGCCAAGCCTTAAGAAATCCGCAGAAAGTATTGACGGCGCAATCTTAATCAT
>JAHILQ010000032.1 GCA_018896985.1 Nitrospinota bacterium | reverse complement strand
TGTTATCTTTACACACCGCCTGATTTTATTAAGGGTTCCAAGATTTGATTTCAAAATTGCAAGGGCGTTTATAGCTGCTGTGCGCGCATCTTCCCTTGCCTCATCAACAGTCACCTTCTCTCCAACACGTCCCTCTCTTGAAAGCTTGCCTTCCACTAAAGGCAGTATGCCGCTCAGGAAAACGAGATTGCCTGTCCTGACAAGCGGGACGTAAGAGCCGAGAGGCTTTGGCGCCTCCGGCAGTTCAATGCCTATTTGTTTTAATTTCTCTTCTGGTGATAGCATGATTTCAAATCAAAGATCAAAAATCAAAAATAATGATTCTACAATTTTGAATTTTGACTTTTAAATTTTACATTTTTATAGCCCCAGTTCCTCAGGAGTCCCAATCCTTCCGAGAACTGCTGATGCAGCTGCAACAGCAGGATTAGAGAGATACACTTCACTCTCAGGATGTCCCATTCTTCCGACAAAGTTTCTATTGGTTGTTGCAAGAGCTCTTTCGCCTTTTGCAAGTATCCCCATGTGTCCTCCAAGACACGGCCCGCATGTGGGTGTAGAGACAACTGCGTCAGCATCTATGAATATATCCAGAAGCTTTTCCTTCATAGCCTGTTTGTATATCTGCTGTGTGGCGGGAATCACTATCAGCCTTACATTGGAATTTACTTTTCTGCCTTTAATTACTTCCGCAGCCTCTCTTAAATCTTCAAGCCTTCCATTCGTGCACGAGCCTATAACAACCTGATCTATTGTCACTTCAAACAGTTCAGTGGCTGGTTTTGTATTTGACGGAAGGTGAGGGCAGGACACTGTCAGCGGTATCTTTGAGCAATCGTATTTTCTGGTTTCAACATACTTTGAGTTTTTATCGGATTTGTATAATTTAAATTCCCTTTTTGCCCTTCCTTTTACGTATTTCTTTGTAATCTTATCAGGAACGATTATTCCGCTTTTTCCGCCTGCCTCAATTGCCATGTTGCACATTGTCAGCCTTCCGTACATCGGAAGACTGCTTATAATTTCCCCTTCAAATTCCATTGCCATGTATAAGGCGCCGTCAACTCCGATATCGCCTATCGTATGAAGTATAAGGTCTTTTCCTCCGACCCATTTATTGAGTTTGCCATGGTATATGAATTTCATTGACTCAGGAACCTTGAACCAGCACTCGCCTGTTGCCATTGCGGATGCAACATCTGTTGAGCCTACTCCTGTCGAGAATGCGCCTAATGCGCCATATGTGCATGTATGGCTGTCAGCGCCTATCACGAGGTCTCCGGGAACGACAAGCCCCTGCTCCGGAAGTAACGCATGTTCAATTCCCATTCTTCCAACCTCAAAGTAAAGGCCGAGATTATATTCTTTTGAGAAATCGCGGAGCATCTTGCACTGCTCGGCAGCCTTGATGTCCTTCTGCGGCGCAAAATGGTCGGGGATAAATGCGATGCGGTTTCTGTCAAAAACATCTTTTGCGCCTATCTTCTTGAATTCCTGTATTGCTATTGGCGCAGTAATGTCGTTTGCAAGAATCAGATCAACCTTTGCATTGATGAGTTCTCCAGGCTCAACCTTTTTTTTGCCTACATGTGCTGAGAGTATCTTTTCCGTGATAGTCATATCTTCTCCGTATAATGCGTTTATAGCGTTTGTCGCGTTTGTTGTGTTATAGCGTCTTACGCAATAACGCTCAACGCAATAACGCTAATTATTATATCTCTACTCGGGGATGATTGACAAGGGAGGAATGTTCTGAGAGGTGAAGAGTATTTTAAATAAGATTTTTTATTGAAGACCCGGCAGGCGGCGTTTGAAAATCTTTCGGAAGTGGAATCCATAAATCGCAAGGGTAATTGCAAGCGGAAAAAGCCGGGGCCGGCGGAACAAAGACCAGAAAAAAAGCTTCCAGTAATAGATTCTTTCCCTTCCTATTATCCCCAGGCGGAAAATGGATTTGAAACCCGCTTCAAGATGACTGAACCTGAAATGAAACGTTTTTGCCTGCATCGGCTTATATTCTTTCAAGAATTTTTTGACCCGTGCATAGTAATGTTTGGGAGAATAAATAGTGTGAACAACTTTTCTATATCCGCTGATAAGCGTTTCATGGTTCATCTTCGGTTTGAAGTTTATAGAAAAGTCAGTATTGTCTCCTGATGCTGCACTTAACAATCTGCCTTCTTTTTTTAGACGGTGGTAGAGTTTAGTGCCGTGAGGGGCATTCAGCAGACCTACCATTGCAGTAGCGATTCCGCTTTCCTGGATAAATACGATAAGCCGTTCAAAGATAGAGGCCGGATCTTTATCAAACCCAACGATAAATCCTGCCTGTACCTCTAACCCTGAACGTTGGATTTTTTTGACACAGGCTATGAGGTCACGGTTCCTGTTCTGAATCTTGCTGCACTCAGCAAGGCTTTCTTCATTGGGAGTCTCAATTCCGATAAAGACCGTGTCGAACCCGGCCTTGACCATCATATGTATAAGTTCTTCATCATCAGAAAGGTTTATGGATACTTCAGTTGAGAGTGTGAACGGGTGGTTTCTTTTTTCCATCCATTCGATGATTGCAGGAAGGACTTCCTTTTTTAACTTTATCTTATTGCCGATAAAGTTGTCATCGACAAAAAATAAGCCGTCTTTCCATCCGCGCAAATAGAGACTTTCCATCTCTGCAACTACCTGCTCTTTTTCTTTTGTCCGGGGTACGCGTCCATGCAGCACAGTGATATTGCAGAATTCGCAATCAAACGGGCATCCCCTTGAATACTGGATGTTCATTGATGCATATTTTTTTAAATCTGCAAGCTCCCATAGCGGTAATGGAGTATCTCTCATGTCTGCACGTTGATGCGATGTGTAAAGATGCTTGAGTCGTCCATTTTTCAAATCATCCAGGAAAGGCGGAAGGGTAATCTCAGCCTCATCGAGCACAAAATGGTCCACATCCCCTTCGAATTCTTCATGGGTGGCTGTGAACAACGGCCCGCCCGCAACAATCTTGACTCCGATAGCTTTGCACCTGCTGATTACTGTTTTTACTGACTCTTTCTGAATTGACATGGCGCTGATAAAAACATAATCAGCCCATAAGAGGTCTTTATCCTTCAGAGGGTTAACGTTTATATCAACAAGCCTTTTCTCCCATTCTGCAGGAAGCATCGAAGCTATGGTCAGCAGTCCCAAAGGCGGAAGGCTTGCCTTTTTGGAAATGAATTTCAGAGCGTATTTAAAGCCCCAGAAGGTATCAGGATATTTTGGATAGACAAGAAGAATTTTCATAACCCACATTCAACCTTGAAGTGCAACACAAGAAGAAGCGACTTCAAGTGGTGTTTTAAATCCCAGACACTTTCTGGGGCGATTATTAATCAAAGATTCTATGTGAGCAACTTGCTCATCTGAAATCTTACTGAAATCAGTACCTTTTGGCAAATACCATCGAATAAGACCGTTGATATGCTCATTAGTGCCTCTTTCCCATGAGGAATATGGATGTGCAAAGAAGCATTTAATGCCGCACTCAGTGGTAATCTCTTCATGCCGGGCATTCTCAGTGCCGTTATCGAGAGTAAGAGTTCTCCTCATTTTGGCAGGGAGAAGATATAAACGGTCAATTATGGCATCCTTTGTCTCCTCTGCTCCTTTACGCGTTAGTTTGGTAAGCAGTAGGAGGCGAGTTTTCCGTTCTGTCAGGCTGTTTAAGGCAGCAAGACTTTTCCGGGATATAAGACTGTCGCCTTCCCAGTGGCCGTAGTAACGACGGGATTCAACAGATAGCGGTCTTGCTTCTATCGATATCCGGTTGGGAATCTTAGTCTTCCGCTGTTTTCTGCCAATGCCCTTCTGTTTACGTTTCCTGTGAGCACGGCGCAGACAAGCAATCAGTTCCTCTCGGCCAGATGTCATGGGATGATAAATATACTGATAGATAGCTTCGTAACTGATAGAAAACCCCGGATGTTCCATTGAGAGTCTACCTGCTATCAGTTCAGGAGACCAGCCAAGTGCAAGTTTCTCATGAATGTACCGCCGAACTTTATCGTCCTTCAGCCGTGGGCGTCTGCTTGCTGCTTGCCTTCGTTCATCAGAGCGATGTTGTGCACGGCACGGAGTATAACATTTGTATTCTGCGGAAGAGTTCCTTTTGAGTTCCCTTGATATTGTACTTTTGTTTCGACCAAGAGTGCTGGCAATCTCTCCAGCATCCTTACCCTCATACTTCATTTTGGCTATCAGTTCTCGTTCTGTCATAGTAAGATGTTTGTATTGTTTTTCCATAGACACTTAGAATAGCATCTCCTTTTCTGCTCTCCCAAGTGTTGCACTTCATTATTGAACTGGCTTAAAATGTATGTTATTAGTTTAACATATTCTTTTTAACAGCCAGCTTATTAAGAGCATTTATGTAAGCCTTTGCTGAGGCGACGATTATGTCAGTGTCGGAGCCATGACCCCTTACAGTTCTTCCATCTTCTTCAAGTGAGACAATGACCTCTCCAAGGGCATCTGTTCCTCCTGTGATGCTTTTTACCTCAAACTTGAGCAGATTGCTCTTTGTCTTTGTTATTGAGGCTATAGCCTTATATGTTGCATCAACAGGACCGTCGCCTGTCGCTGTTTTCCTGACAACCTTGCCTTTAACCTTCATCCTGATTGCTGCCTTTGGCTCTTTTTTCATCCCGCTTGAAACAGAAAGGCCAACAAGCTGATATATTTCAGGTGTCTTTGATACCTCTTCTGATACAAGGGTCTCTATGTCTTCATCAAAGATATG
>JAHILQ010000031.1 GCA_018896985.1 Nitrospinota bacterium | reverse complement strand
ATGAACTATCTTGAGCCTCTCGAATATACCCCTGCTCAATCGCAGTCTGTTTTTGTTCAATGCTGAACTGTAAAGAACCTGCTCAAGCCTGAGAAGACCATGAAAAGTTAGTTCCTGAGAAAAAGGTTTTTCAAGATTCCGCCTGAATTTTGAGGGAAGTTTTTTGATCTGTGACTCAAGAAAAGGAATGGTCTTGATATTCTCAAGCAGCCTTTTGTGTGTGATGGACAGGAAGCATTCAAGCAGCCTGTCATCCGATGCCATTTTCAGGGCATTATGAAAGTTTTTGAAATTAAGGAGCTTAAAAAACTCAAGCGTGATTCTTTCAGGAGCGGATTTTCTGATTTCTTTTCTCAGATGTTTTACCATTTCTCTTGTTTCCGGCTCTGCCTTCCAGCCGAGTTCTGAAACAAAGCGATAAGCCCTGAGCAGCCTTAACGGGTCATTCCTGAAGTTATCTATTGATATAGCTTTAATCCTGTGTCTTGCTATGTCTTTTATGCCATTAAACGGATCGATGAGCCCTGTTTCAGGCGACCATGCAATAGCGTTCATTGTGAAATCCCTGCCGCTGAGGTTATCTCTAATACTGTCTTTCAGTTCTGTAAAATCAAGCGTAATCCCTTTTTTAAGAACAATCCTTATCATTTGCTCTTTTTTGAGTTCAACGATTGTCCCCTTCTCAGGTGTCAGCCCAAGAGCGGCATAGACGAGTCCGGCAAATTGCCTCATGTCTCCTCTGACGACATAATCAATGTCCCTTGATTCTCTTCCAATGAGAATATCCCTCAGATACCCTCCGACTATATATGTTTCCTTTCTCAGAGAGAAAATTTTCAGGTTAATGCTGTTCCGCATAATTTTATTTTTTACCACAATCATAAGCAGTTATATCTTACCAGAAAAACTGAAAACGGAATGTGTGTAATGGCCGGATTTCTGCAGCAAAAGGAACCCTCTAACTCGTTGACACTCTTAGATTTTTACTGATATACTTCAAAAAGTAAGAAGTATGAGGGGACTGTCCCAGAATTAACCACCCCTTTAATTCCCCTCCTTAATAAGGAGGGGAGCACGAAGTGCGGGGTGGTGGATTCGGGACTGTCCCCGTGCAGAAAGACTTCAGATTGTTTTTATGAATAAGGGGAGAAAAAACAAGAAAACAAAGGATATGCTTGCCATTATTCTCGCTGGTGGAAAAGGAGAGAGGCTGCATCCCTTAACTATTCACAGGGCAAAACCTGCTGTTCCCTTTGGAGGAAAATACAGGATAATTGATTTTACATTGAGCAACTGTATCAATTCAGGCATAAGGAAAATAGCGGCGCTTACACAATATAAGTCTCTCTCATTGAACAGGCACCTTGCGCTTGGATGGGAGCATCTGCTCAATCCAGAGCTTGACGAATTTATTATCTCTGTGCCGCCTCAGCAGCGTGTGGATGAAAGATGGTATGAAGGAACAGCTGATGCGGTGTATCAGAATATATATTTTATAGAAAAGGAGTCTCCTGCGTATCTGCTTATTCTTTCAGGAGACCATGTATATAAGATGGACTATTCCGAAATGTTCAGTTTCCATATCAGCAAGGGTGCGGTCGGGACGATTGCAGCAATAGAGATGGACAGGGAGAAGGCATCGTTATTTGGTGTTATTGAGGTTGATGAAGAATCAAGGGTAATAGGATTTAAAGAGAAACCTAAAAAGCCAAAGTCAATGCCGGGGTCTCCAAATCAGGCTCTTGTTTCAATGGGAGTCTATCTGTTTAATGCTCAGGATGTATTAAGCGAACTTATGAGTGATGCGTTTCGTTCAACAGCTCATGATTTCGGGAGGAATATTATACCTGACATGATTAAGACAGATAGGCTTTTTGCATATAACTTTAAAGATGAAAATAAAAAAAAGGCAAAATATTGGCGCGATGTGGGCAGCATTGACGGCTACTGGGAAGCGAATATGGACATAGTCTCTGTTGACCCGCTGTTTAATCTCTATGACATGGAATGGCCGTTAAGGACATATCAGCCTCAGTATCCACCCTCAAAATTTGTTTTTGCGCAGGAGCGTAAAGGCGGAAGGCTCGGCATTGCGTTGGATTCAATTGTATGCGACGGCTGTGTCATAAGCGGAGGCCGTGTGCAGAACTCTGTGCTCTCCCCTAATGTGAGGGTTAACAGCTGGGCGGATGTGAGAGAGTCGGTGCTTATGGAAAATGTTGAGATAGGAAGACATTGCAAAATAAAGAAGGCAATAATAGACAAAGATGTCAGTGTGCCCGAAGGGACTGTTATCGGTTATGATATTGGAAGCGACAGAAAAAGATTTCACGTCAGCGCTGAAGGGGTAGTCGTGATTCCTAAAGGAGTGGAGATTGAATGAGTCTTGTTGGAAGGCTTGAAGACCTTGCCCTCTCTGATATCTTCCAGAGAGGCGTGCTGTTTATGACAGGAGAAAATGAGATGGCAGGGCTTGGACAGAGGGGCTTGAGATATTTATAAGCCAGCATATGCCAAAGGGTTTTACAGGGCCTTTTGCTGAAAGGCTTGACCATCTCTCTAAGCTTAAAATAAAAGAAGCGGAAGACGGTGATGTTATTGAACAGGGGAGGGTGTTGATATGCCCGGGCGGTTACCATATGATGTTTAAGAAAAAAGGGCGCGAATGTCATGTGCAGTTAAAAGAAGCTGTCAAAGAGGATAAGTATGTGCCTTCGGTTGATTTAATGATGTCATCTGCCGCAGAACATTACGGGACCAAGGCAATGGGTGTTGTTCTTACAGGCATGGGGAATGACGGGAAAAAGGGAATGCTGGGAATTAAATCAAAGGGTGGTTATACTATAGCTGAATCAGAGGAGACAGCCGTGGTTTTTGGAATGCCTGCTGAAGTCATAAGCGCAGGAGCAGCGGACAGTGTGCTTCCGCTTTCTGACATACCGGCGGAATTAATAAATATAGTTAACAGAAGGCGCAGAAGAAGATAAAAAGAGGGCGCTTGCCATTGGGGCTGACGCATATCTTCCGAAACCGATACAAACGCAGGAACTTATAAAGCTCGTCAACGCTTTTATCAGTCAATGACTCGTCTGCGACCCATAGTCTGCGGCTCGTAGAGTAGCGGGTAGAGCGGATAAGTGCCGGAGGCCGGATTTGAACCGGCACGCCCTTTGGGGACGAGGGATTTTAAGTCCCTTGCGTCTACCAATTCCGCCACTCCGGCATAAAGACAGTGACAAGTTACGAGTAACGAGTTAAAGAATAAAAAAGATTCTGAAGACTCGCCACTGCTTTTAAGATACTAAAAAAGAGCATGAGAGTGCAACTTAAACCTTGATAATTTTCCCCTCATCCATGAGGAGCATGCAATCAGCAAGCCTTCCAGCCTGCATCATATCATGGGTGGCAATAATGATTTTGGATTTGCCTTCTTTTTTCATATTCAAGATTATATCCTCCACAATTTCTGTATTCTCATTATCAATGGAAGCTGTGGGCTCATCAAGAAACAGTATTTCCGGCTCTATGGCCATTGCCCTTGCAATGCCGAGCCTCTGGGTTTCGCCGCTTGAAAGCGTAAGGGCATTATGATTTTTTTTATGAATGAGTCCGACAAATTCTAGTATATCATTGACCTTTTTTTCTATCTCTTTGCTTTTGTCCCCCCTTATTTTCAGCCCGTAAGCTGCATTATTAAAAACGGTAGTGTTAAACACGCCAATCCCGGGCAAAACAAGGGTAATCCTGCGTCTTAACCCAATGTCTTTTTTTAAGATATTACCTTCTGAAAATACACCCTCCTTTAATTCCCCCATTGGTAAGGGGGGATGCAGGGGGGTATCTCCTGAGAGATAATTGACCTCTCCTTTATCAGGGCTTTCAATAAGGGCGCATATCCTGAGCAGTGTGGATTTACCGCTGCCATTATGTCCCGTTAATACATAAACGCCATTTCTATCAAAAGAAAAGGAGCAGGCGTTCAGAACAGGTTTTCCGTTATAGCTTTTCCAGACATTGGATATATTAAGTCTCAGGCTCATCTGTTTATAGGAAGAGCTCCTTTTCTCTGGACAAAGTGCAGAGCCGAGTTTATGGTCAGCGAGATGGTTAAGAGTATTATTCCAAGAGCTATGGCAAGTTCAAAATTCCCCTTGTCTGTTTCCAGAGCAATGGTTGTTGTCATAACGCGGGTATATCCTGCAATATTTCCGCCGACAATAAGTATTGCGCCAACCTCTGCCATTACCCTTCCAAATGCTGCAATTATCCCTGACATTATGCCATACCTTGCTTCTTTTATTATAGTAACCAAGATTTGAAGGGGCGTTGCTCCTAATGCCATTGAAGCCTGCTTTGTAATAGGGTCAACACTGACAATCGCCGAATGACAGAGTGATACCACAATGGGAAAAGCAAGGATTGTCTGGGCGATAATCATTGCTGACGGCGTATAAAGGAGTCCCATAAAACCAATGGGCCCGCTCCTTGAAAGCATTATATAAACAAAAAGGCCGACCACAACAGGAGGAAGCCCCATAAGCGTGTTCATAATGCTTATAGATAATCCCCTTGCCGGGAATTTTTTTAAGCTGATAAGCGCGGATAAGGGAAGACCTATGATAGATACAATTAAAAGCGCTGTTCCAGATACCCTGAGTGATAAGAATATTATGCTTAATAATTCCGCATCAAGATTAATTATAAGCGTGAATGCCTTTCTGAAGCCCTCTATTATTGAATCCATATTTTACTTTGCATTGGGAATAAACAACTGATTGCCGTGTTTATCCCTGAATGACGCAATAGCATGCTGCCCTTCCTTTGATATAATCCAGTTTATAAACTCCATCGCCTCTTTATATTTTACATGTTTATGCTTTTCAGCATTTACCGCCATGACGCCGTACTGATTAAACAATATGGGATCACCTTCGAGAACAATTACCATTTCGAGCTTGTCCTTATCTTTAGTTGCAAGCCATGTGCCCCTGTCAGTGAGCGTATATGCCCTTTTTTCATTCGCGATCCTTTGAGTCTTTTCCATTCCCTGACCAACCTCAAGATACCACTTCTGTCCCTTCAGCTCTATCCCTGTCTTTTTCCATAAAGATAATTCTTTTGTGTGAGTGCCTGACCTGTCACCGCGTGATATAAAGAAATGAGCATTCCCGGCAATCTTTTTAAATGCATCCGCTGCTGATTTTATGCCGCGTATCTTTGTGGAATCGTTTACATGCCCGAT
>JAHILQ010000030.1 GCA_018896985.1 Nitrospinota bacterium | reverse complement strand
GTAAGACTACAAGGGGCGTTATAGAATCAGGCGAGATGACAGCGGCTGCTAAAGAAGAGGTTGCAGCGCAGCTCAGAAGAAAAAATATAACACCCACTTTGATTACTGAAAAAAAGGCCGGGAAGAAATTATTCGGCTGTTTTGGCGAGGGTAAAGTAGGCGACAAGGACATAGTTGTATTTACAAGGCAGTTCTCGACGATGATAGATGCAGGGCTTCCGCTTGTGCAGGCTCTTGATATTCTATCAACTCAGGTTGAAAATAAGACACTCTCCAGAGTGCTGGGAGAGATTAAGGAGAATGTTGAGGCCGGTTCTACTTATGCTGATGCATTGAAAAAACACCCGAGGGTCTTTTCAGAACTTTATGCAAATATGGTGGCGGCAGGCGAGGCAGGCGGCATCCTTGATACAATCCTTAACAGGCTTGCAGCGTACATAGAAAAGGCAATGAAATTAAAGAAGAAGGTTAAAGGCGCGATGGTGTATCCGATAGTTGTTACGAGCGTTGCTGTTTTGGCAATTGCAATTATAATGATATTTGTTGTCCCGACATTTTCTAAGATGTTTGCACAGCTTGGCGGGACACTTCCGCTTCCCACGCTGATGATTATCAGCCTGAGTAATTTTCTGGCAGGAATAGGCGGTCTTCTGACAGGAGGCGCAATAGTTGGTATTGTTGTTGCGCTAAAGCAGTTCAGGCGCACAGAAAAGGGTACGCATATAATAGACAAGATACTATTGAAACTGCCCATATTCGGGGTTCTTCTGAATAAAGTTGCCGTGGCAAAATTTACGCGGACACTTGGAACGCTTGTCAGCAGCGGCGTGCCGATACTGGATGGACTTGAGATAACAGCGAAGACTTCAGGGAATAAGGTTATTGAATATGCAATCATGGAGGTAAGAAAGCAGGTTACCGGCGGAAAGACCCTTGCTGAACCATTAACCAAGTCCAAGGTGTTCCCTCCAATGGTTACCCACATGATTTCTGTAGGTGAAACAACAGGAGCGCTTGATACAATGCTCAATAAGATTGCGGATTTTTATGATGATGAGGTTGATGCGGCAGTCAACGCCCTGACATCCATGATGGAGCCCATGTTGATGGTATTCCTCGGAGGCTCGGTAGGGTTTATAGTCGTTGCAATGTATCTGCCGATATTTAAACTCATTACGCTCATAAAGTGATTAGTGCCAGTGTCCAGTGGCAGCAAATCAGTATTCAGTGTCAGTGGTTAGTGTCAGTAAGATTTGTCACTGACACAGACACTAAAAACTGACACTATTATATGAATGATATCCTGCTTAAAAAGGTAAAAGCCCTTATTTCCATAAGGGTTGTTTTTATCACACTCCTTCTGAGTTCGTTTTTTTTGCTTCAGGTCGGATACAGGAGTTTCCCTTATCCACGCGCCACTTCAAATCTTATAGTAGCGCTCTATTCCCTGACAATAATTTATTCTTTTCTCATTGACAGGATAAAAACGTATTTTACATTTGCATACTTCCAGATTTTTATGGATGTTGCGGCCGTAAATGTCCTTATATATCTTACAGGCGGGATTGAGAGCTGGTTTTCGTTCATTATGCTTCTGACAGTGATGTCAGCAAGCGCAGTCCTTAACAGGAAGGCAGGTTATGTTATTGCCACATTCAGCAGTATTCTCTATGGAGTCATGATAGATCTTCAGTATTATAAACTCCTCCCGATAAAGTATGACCCAGCGCTTGATGAAAAAGATTTTCTTTACAATATTTTTGTGCACATATCTGCTTTTTATATGATGGCATTCCTGAGCGGTTATCTCTCTTCAAGGCTTGAGAAGACAACGATAGCCCTTGAACAGACTGATTCTGATCTGAAGGAGCTTTCACTTTTCAACAAGGAGCTTATTGAGAGCATTCCGAGCGGAATATTTACAACAGACATTGGCGGCAGTATTCTGATATTTAATAAAGCGGCTCAGGATATAACGGGCATCACGAGAGAAAGAGCTCAAGGACTCAGGATTGCTGAGGTGTTGCCATTCATAGGTTCTATCAGTGAAATAGACAGGATAGAAAACACGATAAGACACCATCGAGATGGGGAGAGGGTTATCGGATTAAGGGTTTCATCGCTTGAGGGCATTGCTGGAGAGCTAACAGGCTTTATAGGCGTATTTCAGGATATCACCATGCTTAAAAAGATGGAGATGGATATAAAGCATAAGGAAAAATGGGCTGCTATCGGCGAACTATCTGCGAATATAGCACATGAAATAAGGAATCCGTTAGCCTCTCTTAAAGGGTCGATAGAAATGCTGAGAGAGGACAGGGTGACAAAGGGGCAAAAAGAAAGGCTGACAGAAATAGCATTGGAAGAGATGGAGAGGCTGAATGAGATAATCACAGATTTTCTTATGTATTCAACCCCGAGGGCTGCTGAGTTCAGCGCTTTTGACCTCAATTTTATGCTTGATGACACGCTTGAATTGCTAAAAAATACAGCATCCGCAAGGAATGATATTTCTAT
>JAHILQ010000005.1 GCA_018896985.1 Nitrospinota bacterium | reverse complement strand
TCAGAGGAGGAAGCAGATTCTGTAAAGTGCTACAGGGGAAGGGGCTGCCCTGCGTGCGGCAATACCGGATATAGAGGAAGGATAGGTATTTATGACGTCATGCCGATGAAAGATGAACTAAAGGAACTTACGCTGGAAGGGGCGTCAGCGGATGAGATAAGACGGACTGCCGTAAAACTTGGCATGGAGACATTAAGGATGAGCGGTTTGGCAAAAATAAAAGATGGAATTACTTCTGTAGAAGAAATAGTGAAGGCAACATTTGGAGACTAAGAAATTCAAGATTCAAGATTCAAGATGCAGGATACAAGATGCGAGATAAATCTCACAATCTTAAATTTTTAATTTTAAATTTTGAATTCTCACGGAGTGAGTCATGGCAGCCAAATTAGGACAGCTACTCATAGCCTCAGGGATAATCACAGAGGAGCAGTTGAACGAGGCGTTAAAGCTGCAGAAGAAGGGCGGCGGAAGGCTCGGTGCGAATCTTGTAAAGTTAGGGCATATAACCGAGGACAAGCTGGTTACGTTTCTGAGCAAACAGCATGGGATGTCAGCGATAGACCTGACCGATTATAAGATAGACTCTGCTGTCTTAAAGCTTATAACAGCGGACATGGCGAAAAAGCATATGATAATGCCTCTTACGAGGATAGGCGCGACATTGACGGTAGCGATGGCAGACCCTTCAAATATGTTTGCAGTGGATGACATAAAGTTTATGACCGGGTATAACGTTGAGGTTGTTATAGCAACAGAATCTGCGCTGATAAATGCCATAACCACATATTACGGAGGCAAGGGCGAGGGAGCTGCCCAGCCTCAGGCACAGGCAGCGCAAAAGGCAGTGAAGCTTGAGGCAAAGGACTATACCCTGTCAGATGCTGACGTTACAGGCGAAGAAGAAGAAGGGTCTTTCGGAGAAGGACCTACGGTTGATGTTGATGAATTTGACAGGATTGTAGGTGATGCGCTTGATGACGTTGAGCATGTCTCTGAAGAGGAGACGATGGGCGCAAGAGAGGAGATTGAAGAGCCGATTGTAAAACTTGTAAGCGGTATTCTTATAAATGCGATAAAAATAGGAGCAAGCGATATTCATATTGAGCCTTACGAGAAGTCTGTGAGAGTCAGATACAGGGTTGACGGTGTCCTTGCCCTGGCAATGAATCTGCCGCTAAGGATTAAAAACTCCGTAGTCTCAAGGCTGAAGATAATGGCTCAACTTGATATCTCCGAGAGGCGGCTTCCTCAGGACGGCAGGATTAAACTCAGGCTGGGCAAGAAAAAAGAAGTGGATTTCCGTGTTTCTATCCTCCCCTGTCTTTTCGGAGAAAAGACAGTTATGAGAATCCTTGATAAAGCATCATTACAGGTAGACCTTACAAAGCTTGGCTTTGAGGAAGAGGCGCTGCAGGGATTTCTGGAATGTCTTAATAAACCTTACGGCATGATACTTGTTACGGGACCCACAGGAAGCGGAAAGACAACGACGCTCTATTCAGCGTTAAATTATCTGAATAAACCCAATATAAACATAATGACTGCCGAAGACCCTATTGAGTATAATTTTCTCGGGATAAATCAGGTGCAGATGAAGGAAGAGATAGGGCTTACATTTGCCTCTGCCTTGCGGTCTTTTTTGAGACAGAGCCCTGATATAATACTTGTCGGCGAGATACGTGATTTTGAGACCGCTGAGATAGCAGTTAAGGCTGCCTTAACAGGACATCTTGTTCTGAGCACACTGCATACAAATGATGCTCCGAGCAGTGTAAGCAGATTGTTGAATATGGGTATCGAGCCATTTTTAGTGTCATCATCTGTTATACTTATAATGGCGCAAAGGCTGGCAAGGAAGATATGTAAAGAGTGCGAGAAGGAGGAAGAGAATGTCCCTGTGCCGACTCTTATAAGCCTGGGGTTTTCGGAAGAAGATGCAAGGACTGTTAAGTGCTATAGGGGCAAGGGGTGTTCAGTATGCAACAACTCAGGTTACAAGGGAAGGATAGCGTTTTATGAAATAATGGTGGTTAATGAGGAGATAAGAAAACTTGTACTTGAAGGGGCATCGGCAATTGAACTTAAAAAGGCTGCTATAAGAGGAGGCATGAAGACATTGAGGATGAGCGGACTGACAAAAGTAAAGGAAGGCGTCACTACAATTGAAGAAGTGTTGAGAGTTACTTTCGGAGATTGAAGAAAATTTAAAATTCAAGATTCAAAATTACAGTGACAGTGTCAGTTAACAGTGTCAGTTTTTTACTGACACAGACACTAATCACTGACACTTCTTTAAATTTTGAATTCTCACAGAGTGAGCGGAGGAATTAATGGCAACACTGTATGACTTGCTTAAGATAATAATAGAAAAAGGGGCATCTGATCTTCACATAACAACAGGAAGCCCGCCTCGTGTAAGGATTGACGGGAAACTCGTCCTGCTTGACCATCCGCAATTAGCCCCTGCTGAGACAAAAGAGCTCTGCTACAGTGTTCTTACAGATGCCCAGAAACATAAATTTGAAGAAAGCAATGAACTTGACCTCTCATTTGGGGTGAAGGGACTGAGCAGATTCAGAGGGAATATCTTTATGCAAAGGGGCGCTGTTGCCGGCGCATTCAGGACCATTCCGTTTCAGATAAGGACATTCCAGGAACTTGGACTGCCTGAAATTGTTAACGATCTTGTCAAGAAGCCGCGTGGTCTGATTCTTGTTACAGGGCCTACAGGTTGCGGTAAATCTACGACGCTTGCCACTATGGTTGACAGAATAAATTCCGAGAGGCAGGACCATATAATAACAGTAGAGGATCCTATAGAATATATTCATAACCACAAGAAATCCCTG
>JAHILQ010000029.1 GCA_018896985.1 Nitrospinota bacterium | reverse complement strand
GAGAAAAGAGAAGATGACGCAGAAGACGAGGAGGATGAGAGCAATGGCAAGGGAAAATTTGGTGCTTATTTTAAGACTGCTTGGTTTCATTATTTTAAGCCCTGCAAGGCTATGGAGAACTTTTAATTAATTCTAATAAGACAGATTAACAGAATTCAATCGAACTATATATCCAGCTAAATTATTTCTCACTCATTTCAACCTTAAGCATCTTCGCCTTTAAGAGGGCTACGCTTGCTGCAGTTTTGCCCTTTACCTTGCCTGTATAGATGTGGATGCACCCTTTTGCCATGTATATACTTTATCACAAGTCTCTGTTTCCATGCCCTGATGAGACTTTTCAGGAAGATGAATGCTCCGGCATATGCGGCGCTTCCAATAAAGAAGGGGTTCCGAGAATTAATATTGCATTATGTACCAGCGATATTTCTATGAATATAAATCCAATGCCGGAAAGCGCGAGCAGGGCAGGAAACTTACTTTTAGTTTAACTTTAAGTAATGCAGGAATGGAGATAGTGTAATGACGATACTGAGGACTAAGACCTGAATAAATACAGGAATGAGCAGATAGCCTTACTCTATGAAATACTGCCGCTTTTTAGCCATAACCTCAGAGATTGGTTTAATATTTTTGCCCGGTATAAAACACTTAAAGAAAGGCTTTAAATCATGAACAGACAAGAGGAATACGCATATCAGGATTTTACCCATTTTTTCTTCAGTTCTTTGAGTTTGTTTAATGCATCTTCCGGAGATAGCGCTTCCATATCCGTGCTCATTAACTCAGACAGCAGGGAATCCCCTTTTGCTCCAAAGAGGTCAAGCTGAACAGCGCCCTTTTTCTGTTTGTGGGATGCAAATTTCGGTTCGCCTGCCTCATTTAATTCTTCTTTTTCAAGGTTTGTAAGAACCTCTTTCGCCCGCAGGATTACTTCAGATGGAAGACCGGCAAGACGGGCAACCTGAATCCCATAGCTCTTGTCAGCAGGCCCTTCTTCTACCTTTCTGAGAAAGATTATTTCGTCTCCCCATTCCTTCACAACTACGTTATAGTTTTTTACTCCGTCGAGTGTAATAGCGAGTTCTGTTAATTCATTGTAATGGGTTGCAAATAGAGTCCTTGCCTTAATCGTCTTTGATAGATGCTCTGCGACAGCCCATGCAATGCTTATTCCGTCAAATGTGCTTGTGCCCCTTCCGACCTCGTCTATGATTATGAGGCTTTTTGATGTGGCATTGTTGAGTATGTTTGCTGTCTCTATCATCTCAACCATGAATGTGCTCTGGCCCTTTGTTATGAAATCGGATGCCCCGATTCTTGTGAATATTCTGTCAACTATCCCTATCCTTGCTTCTGAAGCAGGGACAAAACCTCCAATCTGCGCCATAAGAACTGTGAGGGCTATCTGCCTCATGTATGTGGATTTTCCCGCCATATTGGGACCTGTGATTATCATAAGCCTTTGTTTTTCATTATCAAGATAAATATTGTTGGGAATAAACCGTTCCTCTCCGGGAATCCTTTCAAGCACAGGATGCCTTCCGTCTGTTATCTCAATTATCCCGCTCTCGTCTATTCGCGGTTTTATGTAATTATGCCTTTTTGCCACAACTGCCAGTGATGTCAGAAAATCTGCGGCTGCAATGGCATATGCTGTTTTTGAAAGGTTCGGCGACTCTTTCTGAACCTCATTCAGTATCTCATTGAATATTTGATACTCAAGGTTTTTCAGCCTTTCCTCTGCGCCTATGACCTTTGACTCATATTCTTTAAGTTCAGGCGTTATAAATCTTTCTCCGCCCACGAGGGTTTGCTTTCTTATGTAATGCTCAGGAACCTGGTCAAGATTTGCATTTGTAATCTCAATGTAATATCCGAATATTTTGTTATACCCAACCTTGAGTGATGAAATTCCTGTCTTCTTTTTTTCGCTCATCTCAAGCTCTGCGATGAAGTCTTTTCCGCTTGTTGCTATTTTCCTCAGACTGTCAATCTCTTTGTTATAGCCATTCCTGATAATCCCTCCGTCTCTGAGGCTCAGCGGAGGCGTATCCGTGATGGACGACTCTATCAACGACTTCAGTGAAGAGAATTCGGATATTTCGTCTGCTATCGACTTGAGGTATACATCTTTTGAAGAAATAAGCGCTTTCTTTATGGAAGGCAGATGCGTTATGGAATTCTTTGTTGCTATCAGGTCTCTTGGATTTGCGCTCTTTGCCCCAATCCTGTTTGACAGCCTTTCGATGTCCTGCAACTTCCTGAGATTGTTGCGCAGTGTCTCAATTAGTTCGTAATCCTCAACGAGGTATTCTACGGCATTCTGTCTTTTTCGTATCTCGCTTATGTCTATGAAGGGCCTGAGGATTAATCCTCTGAGGTATCTTCCGCCCATAGGTGTCAGTGTCTCATCAATTGCCCACAGGAGAGTGTTCTCCTCCGTCCTGATTTTGAGATTGCGGATTAATTCAAGGTTTCTCTGCGTTGCAGAATCAAGGAACATAAAAGATGTCTGATTTATTGTTGAGATTTTTCTGAAATTCAGATTTTCTTTCTGCGTTTTATCAAGATAGTTTATAAGCGCGCCGGCAGCGGATATTGCAGCGGACATGCCCTCGCATCCGTAACCGTCCAGAGACGAGACTTTGAAATGCATTAAGAGGATTTTATAAGCTTCTGCATAGTCAAATGCCCAGTCTTCGTAAGCTGTGCTGTAAAAATCTTTGAGAGATTCCGAGTAATGGATATCTTGTCTCAGGGTATCAGGATATAGAATCTCCTTAGGTTCAAACCTGCTGAATTCGTCTTCAATAGGCTCGAACGTTTCATAAATAATGAACTCTCCTGTTGATACATCGGCTGCTGCGATGCCGTGTTTTTTGCCGTCAGGAAAGAAACTAAGGATATAGTTGTTTTCTTTTGGATGTTCAGGTGTATGTGTGCCGGGTGTTATTACCCTTACCACGTCTCTCTGGATTATTCCCTTTTCTGTGCCCTTTGCCTCTTTGGCGTCTTCCAGTTGCTCGCATATTGCGACCTTATGTCCTGCCTTAATCAGTTTTGTTATGTATGTCTCAGAGGCGAAGTGCGGGAAGCCGCACATCGGAACAGGCTCTTCTTTTGATTTATCTCTTGATGTGAGGGCTATCTGAAGTATCTTTGACGCTGTCTTTGCATCCTCGCCGAACATCTCATAGAAATCTCCGAGCCTGAACATAAGGATGCAGTCCTTATATTTCTCTTTGATGCTTGAGTATTGTTTCATTAAAGGGGTCAGTTCAGACACAGTTTAATTCCTTTTATATGTCATTCCGCACTTG
>JAHILQ010000028.1 GCA_018896985.1 Nitrospinota bacterium | reverse complement strand
CTTGACACATTGGAGAAAATAGCTAACGCATTAAATGTAGAAATAAAAGACCTTTTTGAATTTATGCATTTGTCGAGGGGCAAAGAACTGACTGATAATGTAAGCAAACTACTTAAAGAGGCTGGTGAGGACAAGCAGAGACTTATCATGAAAATTATTAGGGCTGTTGTCCATTAGTTTTGAGGTTAATCAAAAACGGAAAAGTAGCCTGTCCCTTCCCCCTGCGTTAAAATTATGGTATTATTGCTTTAAGCATTAAAGGCAATTTCATGAAAGGAGAGATAACAAATGGGAAAATCAGTTATTCGCAATAAAGTGATGGAAGAGATTAAACTTGTTCCAGAATATAAGTTGTCGGAGATATATGACTTTATTCACTATTTCAGAATAGGTTTGCAAAAGTCCAAAGGAAATATGGAACAAATAATGAAGTTCGCCGGATGCTGGCAGGATATGCCTGACAAAGTATTCAACGATTTATTAGACGAAATCAGACAACGCCGAGGACAGGCATTTTCAAGGAGACGAAGCGGTGAAGCCAGTATTGGTTGATACTGACATTTTATCCCTGTTCTTTAGAAACAATCATAATGTTGTTTCAAAATTGGAGTAAAAGTGAGGTAGCTTCGCATAAAACAGGCTAAAAGATGATTTTAAGGACGGGGCTTTCTAACGGGGCTTGTCGGGTTGTCATTCCGACTTGTTCGGAATCCTTCCTGCTTGTCAGGAATCGTAAAGAAGGATGCTGGACAAGCCAGCATGACAGACAGGGCGGATAGCCCCGCATAAAAACTTGTAAGAGGCTGCTATATAGCACTAACGCCCGCACTTTTATAAAGGTAGTTTAAGATTGCCGAAAGACAGGCACTGCCTCCTGAAGGGTCTTTTACATCCTCTCAGGCGCGCTGAGTCCCAGAATCTCAAATCCGTCTTTCAGAACAATTCTTACTGCCTCGCATAAAGCAAGTCTTGCCTTGGTCAGTTCTATATCATCCGTTACCACTTTGTGCCTGTGATAGTAAGGGTGAAACATCCCTGCGAGTTCCTGAAGATAAAATGTTATCCTGTGAGGCTCATGCGCGATGACAGCCCCTTCAAATATCATCTGATATGAAAGGAGTTTCTTTATTATCCTTATCTCCTCAGGAAGAGATAAAAGGCTGAGATCCGCATCATTAGCCCCTTTAACATTTATCCCCTGCTCCTTTGCGTGAGAGAATATGCTGTTTATGCGCGCATTTGCATATTGCACATAAAAAACAGGGTTTTCCGCTGACTGTGCCTTTGCAACCTCGAGGTCAAATTCAAGGTGGCTGTCAGGGCGCCGCGTAAGGAATATGAACTTTGTAGTATCTGCGCCAACTTCGTCAATTACTTCTTTCAATGTCACAAATTCCCCTGCCCTCTTTGACATTTGAACAGGCTTGCCGCCTCTCAAAAGCGACACGATCTGAACGAGGAGTATTTTCAGCCTTTCCTTTGGATAGCCGAGCGCCTGAATCACCGCCTGCATCCTTGGAATGTATCCGTGATGGTCAGCGCCCCAAATGTCTATAAGCTCATCAAATTCCTTCTCTACCTTATTCCTGTGGTATGCAATGTCAGGCGCAAAATAAGTATACTCTCCGTCTTTTTTAATCACGACCCTGTCTTTGTCGTCTCCGAATGCGGTTGACCTGAACCACACTGCGCCGTCTTCTTCATAGATATAATCACGCTCTTTCAGGTCATTTATAGACTGCACTACCTCTCCTCTTTCATAAAGCTCGCGCTCGCTCTGCCATGTGTCAAAAGTAATGCCGAATTCCTTTAAGTCCTGCTTTATGCTCTCGAGCATCAGCCTGTAAGAAAAATCCGTAAAAAATTCTCCTGCCTCTTCAAAGGATGCCTCTGCATATTTATTGCCGTAATCCCTTATTACCGTGTTTGCAATGTCTTCAATGTAAAAACCCTTATAGCCGTCGTCAGGAGAAGGATAATCTATGCCGAGGAGTTGGTTATATCGTGCAAATACTGAAAGCCCGAGCAGTTTCACCTGTCTTCCTGCGTCATTTACATAGAATTCCTTTTCCACTTTATAGCCTGCAGCGCTCAGCAGATTAGACAATGCAGCGCCAACAGCCGCGCCCCTTCCGTGTCCGAGGTGCAGGGGCCCTGTGGGATTTGCGCTGACGAATTCAATCTGGATTCTTTTACCTTTTCCAATATCAGCCCTCAAAAACCCGGAGCGGTCATTTATCAGGCTTTTCAACTCTGAGTAAATATACGGCTTTGAGAAGGTAAAATTGATGAACCCGGGCCCTGCAATCTCTATTTTCTCAAAAACATCTTTTTCAGCGATGGCATTTACAATATCTTCTGCTATTTTCCTTGGCGGTTTTTTAAGAACACCTGCCAGAGACATTGCAGCAGGGGTCGCAAGGTCGCCGAATGCCTCTTCCTTTGGCAATTCTATAACTATCTCCGGAATGGAAATGCCAAGGTGTTTAACTGCTCCCTCTATAATGTCATGCAGTTTCTTTTTCATGGAGATTAAGTTTACCCCGTTGCTGCAAAAAACATCAATATTATCATAACTGGTAAACTTGACAGTAGCTGACAATTTAGGTTATTTTAATCACTCTGGTTTTGCTCTTTTAAAATTATTTCTGGCCAATATGGTGGTTTTATTTGGGCCTATAGCTCAGATGGTTAGAGCGCGCGCCTGATAAGCGCGAGGTCGATGGTTCGATTCCACCTAGGCCCACCATAGGGGGTGTAGCTCAGCTGGGAGAGCGCCTGGTTTGCAACCAGGAGGTCATCGGTTCGATCCCGTTCACCTCCACTTGATTTTTTCTATTTTTAAGTGTTAAAGTATTACCGCTTCTCAGAAATAAACTTTCTGGTAGCGTTACCGGAGGGGCCACACCCGTTCCCATCTCGAACACGACAGTTAAGTCCTCCAGGGCCGATGATACTTTGACCGCGAGGTCATGGGAAAGTAGGTCGCTGCCAGATTAAAAAAAAAGCCCGGATTAACCTTCGGGCTTTTTTATTTTCTGACCTTGAAATTTAACATCCTCTTGCTTATGATATTGGCAAATGCAAAAGGAGGTCTGATATTTCGTTTATACCGCCAATTCAGAGGGATAGACGAAACAGGTGCGACAGCCCCGAGCCCGTTATGTGCTCATTGCGGGCAAACGAGAGGGAAAATAACAAATAAAACTTTATTTTGGGGGATATTCTTATAATGCAAATTTTTAGAAATTTTCTACAGCGTCTTAAAAATCTACGTTCATCATTCAAAAGACCAAATCCATTATCGGGGCAGGTGACGAAATTAGCTCAGAGAATCGAAGTTATGAAACGCGATGCAGATAAATTAGCAATAGAGTTTAAAAAATGTTTTGACGAAGTGAAACGTCGCGAGCC
The DNA here is from genome assembly GCA_018896985.1 of Nitrospinota bacterium. GTDB lineage: Bacteria > Nitrospirota > Thermodesulfovibrionia > Thermodesulfovibrionales > UBA1546 > UBA1546. Next base: position 5,141 of record JAHILQ010000028.1, on the reverse strand, counting down.
AGAACTACAAGCGATTGTCGATGAAGCCGATAGAGAAGCAGCTAAAATGAGAGATTATTATTCTATGGCAAGCGAGGCTTATGCCAATGGCAATGGTGCTGTTGCTAAATCATTGTCTATTCAAGGGCATTTGCATCAAGATCAAACCGAGGCTCTCAACGAAAAGGCCCAAGCAATACGTGAGATTGGAAAACTTGGGAAACAAAAACAGGCTAAATGCAAAGCTCTCAATGCTGAGGTTGTCTCGCTTACTCTTGAGCATGAAACTGTCAAAAAGCTCATGGACGTTGGTAAAGAAATCCATTCCCCTCATGCTACTCTTCTTGATAATCGTTTAGGCAAGTTAACAGGAAAATCTTTGCAGGCTTTATCCTCTATTGGTACAAAATCTCTGGATGCACTTAAGGCTCTCTTACTCGGTCTCAGTAATCCACATATAGATGAACAAATGGCTTTATGCATTCCAGATGCTCTTAGTGAAATAATACAGAGCCATCCCAATATTGCAGGGCTTTTTCTACCAATCTCTACTAGGGGGCCGGGTGCAAAAGCATGGATTCACAATCTTGTTAATCCCATAGCAGAATCAGCAACAGGAACAGCTTATGAATTACTGGCGACCAGACAATTAATGCATCGATCCGCAGGGGATTTAAAGATACAGTCTGGGGATTCTATTTCTTTTGGGCCAAAGCTACAGGCACGTTATAATCCAGACAATACCAAAACAGCGCAACTTCTTGCATCACTAATACAAATTTCACCTAAGCGATGGTCTATCTTTCAAACAAATCCAAACATGATTGAACGAAGAACTGTCGAAGCAGATGTCTTATTATATAGGGGAGGCCAAGAGATATTTGTGGATTTCAAGTATACAAAGGGCACCAAAAAGAATCTTGTTGCAGCCGAACTTCTTGGAGTAGCTCTTGCCCTATCTACAGGTGAGATACATCAGGCGCACTTTGTCTGTAATGGAAAGATAGACAAAGTCAGTAGAAATAGAATTGACGACATCAATCGCGTTCTAACTCGTTGGGAGTGCGGCCCAATTAAAGCACAACAAAACTATCAATGGTAGAGTCAGAAATGAAAAAGAAGGGTGGTATTTTTATTAATATGCCTGCACTGACGTTTAACAGGCATTGCGACGCTCCAATTATTTAGATTAGAGTTAGAAACAGCGAGGGACATTTTCCACGTTTCCTAAAAGGAAACTGCCCGAAACGGTAGGTAACAGAGTGCTTGAGATTAAACATTTAAATCCCGAAATATCGGGACTTCTCAAGCACTCAAAACGTTGGCTGCAACCCTGTGACAACATCGCTATCATAAATTTTATTCTTTATGACACAATCGGAATTAATAAGTAATATAGACAAATTAGACAGCTTACTCGACAAATTAAGCTCACATAATAGTGACAGTAGAAAATTGTGGCAACTCCGAAAAGAAATCTTTCTTGGTTTTAAAGAAACAAGGTTTGAAAAACTATATTTTCACTTTAGGTCTAGTCAAAACAAAAAACACATCATACAAAAAACAAAATATGGATATAATAGAACGTAAAATTTGCTGGCGAGTTACACGTTACTGTACTTTGCATTGTATGCACTGTTTAGCTGGACACGGAACTAAGTTGATAAAGGATTTATCAGAGGACGACCAATTATTATCTGTCAAAAAAATAATTAAATGTAATGTGAGTAGAATAACTTGGACAGGCGGTGAGCCGACTTTGTGTGCAACATTGCCACAGCTACTTAAAATATGTCACGACAATAACATTAAAAGTATAATTACAACACACGGATTAGCATTGCGTGAGAAGTTTTATTCAGCACTAAACAAAGAATTAGATAAGTTAAGATTCAGCTTTGATGGTTTAGAAAAAAAGCATAATCTCATTAGGGGTGGTCAGTATTTTGAAAAGACATTGGATACAATGAAAAGATCATTTTCATTAGGCTTTACAATAGAGGCTAACATAAACGTTATGCAGAACAATATTAAAGAAATACCTGACTTAATATGTAAGTTAGAAAGCATTGGCATAAAGAAGATAGTTCTTCTTAACTTAATGGACAGAGAAAGTGCACACGACAATAATCTTGAAAGACCGCAAAAAGAGGAATATGTTTTATTAAATAAAAAATTAGTTGAACTAAAATATTTATATCCTAATTTAGAAATACAGTTAAACAACTACTGGGATGAGAACGATTATTACATTGTATTAGAATCAAATGGTGAAATATTTCTTTGTTCGGAAAATACAGAAGATAAATCATTCGGATTTATTACTGAAAATGCTGGAATTGAAAATCTAAATTTAGCATTAATCAATCAAACATTATCACATCGTAAAAACATCAATTGACAATGAAGAATAAATTCATAATAGGTATCGGTGGCCCTTGTGGGTCTGGGAAATCAACCTTTACAAAAATATTTTCTGGTTTTTTAAATATTCAGCTAATTGATGAACCTATTCCAAAAGATATTCTTGATGCTTTTGAAAGCAACCCGTCAACATATTCTTTTTCTCTACAAGAAGCAATTATCAAAGGTAAGATCCAAGGCGTAGACAAATTAAATAATTCAAAAACCATACTATTTGACCGAACAATTGAGGAGGACAGAGAAGTGTTTTTTAAGTTACATAATAATTTGGGCTTTTTAAATAATGATGAGTTGTTAAAGCTAATATCCATTTCTAAAAATGCTGAAAACCATATTGGTAAACTAAACAAGTTAATTTTATTAACTGCAAGACCAGACATCTTAATACAAAGAATAAAAAATGACAATAATCACATAAGACCGAGTTGGTTGGTTGACTCAATGACTGAACAAATTAAACTTTATTCTGAATGGGATACTTTTCAAAATCCTGACAATATAAAAATTGACACAAGTGAAATGACAATTGCGGACTTGAAAATATTTGCAAAGAAAATTTACGGTGAATTGGATTTATGAAACGGTATGAGCGACAGAAAAACGTGACGGAGGCAGCAGCTTAAAAACCGGACATTTCTATTTTGGTAAGAATAGGACATTTCTAAATTGGGTTATAAAAAATGGGGGCAGCGACTATTAAAAATGAAAGATAAGGACGCCTAACAAATCGTCGAGGCGACAGGGAGTAGCCTCTGTGGTTTTTTGCCAAGGCTGGTTGCACCTGCGCCTCATTTAAATAGTTAGGGCCATGGATAGACACAGCCAAAAATGTTATCATTAAATTAGTTTAAGGAAAGGAGGAAGGCTATGCGTGTAATAGATATTCCACAAATTGAGAAATTAAGCATACCGGAAAAGATTCTTCTTGTCGAAGATATGTGGGATAGCATATCTTCCGAAGAATCTGCTGTCCCTGTTCCCGAGAGTCACATGACAGAGTTGGACAGAAGGCTTTTACAAGGCACAAGTCCGCTCCCGGAGAACTTTTATCTCTGGATGAGCTTCAGGCCGTGAATGCAACACTGCAAAATAGAGAAAAATAGAGGCTCCGTAACTAATCGCTCCATAGGATGCGGCATAACGACCGCCGAGCCCTTTGGCGCAGGCATCATTTTCTTTTCCCCTCACACTTCTCACAATACCCTCTCATCTCAAGGGTATGGCTGACACATCTGAAATTTTCTTTTTTACAGAGACTCTCCTGCAGCTTTTCAAGCTTCTCTGAAAAAAGCTGTATTACCTTTCCGCATCTCAGGCATATAAGATGGTCGTGATGGTCGTGGCCAAAGGTATGCTCGTAATGAGCATGTTTATCAACCCTTTCCACCTGCTCAACAAGTCCGCATTCAAGGAGAAGCTGAAGCGTTCTGTAAATGGAAGCCCTTGACGCCTTCATCCCCTTGTCTCTGATTTTAAAGAAAAGGTCTTCGGGGTCAAAATGGCCGTGATTGGAAAATACCTCTCTTAGGATAGCTGCGCGCTCTTTTGTGAGTTTACACCCTTTTTTCTCAAGAAATTCTCTAAAAATCTTCTCTTCCATCTGCTTCATTGCTTAGAACGTCACATTAAATACCTTTAATATCCAGTTGAGCAAGCCTCCGCCAAGGAATGCAAATGGGAAAACAACCGCAACAATCCCGATCGCAGTCCTCATTCCGCGTTCCTTAACAATCATAAAGAAATTAGCAAGGCATGGGATAAAGAGAGTGATGGTAACAAGGCTTACAACAGACTGAACAGGCGTCAGCATTCCCTTTTCCGCCATTGCAAAAAGACCCGCAGCGCCATAATCCCTTCTCAGAAAACCAAGGATAAAAGATTCTGTTGTCTTTTCAGGAAGTCCCAAAAGATTTACAACTACAGGAGAAGCTATTGTCTCAAGCACATGCAGAAGATTAAGCTTGTGGAGAACAAAAAGTATTAACGTCCCGAGTATAAAAAGCGGCACCGCTTCTTTCAGATACCATTCAATTCTACCCGCTGTCTTTACAAGGATATTTGTAATATTGGGCCTTCTTATCGGAGGGATTTCAAGGAAGAATTCTGTCTTTTCTCCTTTTATAACCTTTGATGCAAGGTATCCTGAAAAAAGAAGGGTCAATAAAATAGTCCCTGCCCAGACAAGTGTTGCCTTAAAAGATAAAGCCCCGAGCATTCCAAGTATCACTCCGAGCTGCGCAGAGCAGGGCACAGCAAGCGCAAGGAGAAATGTTATTATCAGCCGCTCTTTTTTTGTCTCAAGTATCCTTGCCGTCATAACTGCCATCGTGCCGCAGCCAAGTCCCAAAACCATCGGCAGCACAGCCTTTCCATTAAGTCCCATCAGATTGAATATCCTGTTGCTCATTATTGCAAGCCTCGGCAGATACCCGCTGTCTTCAAGGATTGCAAAGGCAATGAAAAAAGTCGCGGTAATAGGCAGGATTATGGCTATGGCATAGGTAAGGGCAACAGTAATCAGTCCATATTCTCCTACAAGCAATTCCTGAATAAGACCCGCCGGAGCTATTGTCTGAACAACCTTTGTTGCCATCGGGTTAAGGTATTTGCCGAATATTGTATCCTCAAAAAAATCAACGAGAGTCCCTGCGCCCAAAACACCTACAAACTGATATAGTCCGTAAAGCACAATCAGCAAGAGAGGAATACCCCATAGAGGATGCATACTTATTCTGCCG
>JAHILQ010000027.1 GCA_018896985.1 Nitrospinota bacterium | reverse complement strand
TGGATAAGGGATGTTAACCCTCCGCAAAGCACAACCTGTTCACCGAATAAATCTGTCTCGGTCTCTTCCCTGAAACTTGTCTCTATTATTCCTGCCCTTCCGCCTCCGATTGCAGAGGCATATGCAAGCGCAACAGCTTTTGTATTTTTTAAAGGGTCCTGATGAATTGCAATAAGACATGGAACACCGCTTCCCTTTGAATATTCTGACCTTACAAGATGCCCCGGGCCTTTGGGAGCCGCCATAAAGACATTAATATCCTGAGGAGGCGCTATCTGTCCAAAGTGAATATTGAAGCCGTGTGCAAACGCAAGATATACGCCTTTTTTCATATTCGGAGCAATCTCGTTTTTATAGACATCTGCCTGAAATTCATCGGGAAGAAGAATCATTATCACATCGGCTGCCTTAGCTGCTGCAGAGGGCGTCATTACCTTGAAGCCGGCTTTTGCCGCCTTGTCCCAGCTGCTGCCTTTTCTTAATCCGATGATTACATCCATTCCGCTGTCTCTGAGGTTGTTTGCATGAGCATGTCCCTGGCTTCCGTAACCCATAATTGCAATCCTCTTTTTCTTCAGGGCGCTTAATTTTGCGTCCTTGTCGTAATAAATTTTGATCATAAATTCCTCCATAGGGTATTGAATTTGGGATATATTATATTACAGATGCAAAGTTTTTTTCTATCAGCGGCATCCGGCACATTTTAATTTGACTAAATATAGCGGCTGGTTTATATTTTACTGTGGCTATGATACAGAGCATGACAGGATTCGGCTCAGCTGAAAAAAACGGTTTCAGGGTGGAGATACGCTCTCTGAATCACAGGTTTATGGATATTTCCATGAAACTTCAGCAATTGTTGAGCGAGCATGAGATTCCCATGAGAAAGATGCTTAAGGAAAAATTTGCAAGAGGCAAATTTGATGTTTCAGTTTCAGTGGTGGGGGATAGTAAGGCAGGGCTTAAATTCAATGAGGAACTCGCTAAGGATGTATACGAAAGCCTTAAGGCATTGCAATCACGGCTGTCAATACCGGGCGCCATAGAGATACAGACACTTCTAAGTTATAAAGAACTTTTCCTTGCCGGGAGTCAGGAATACGACAGCGGCTTGTTGTATGGCGCATTTAATGAGGCGATGGGACAGCTTGAAAAGATGAGAATCGAAGAAGGAAGGGCGATAGCAGAAGACATTTCTAATATGGCAGACAGAGTGGAGTCTCTCAACAAAGACCTTTGGTCAATTATGCCTGATGTTATTGCGGATTATAAAGTTAAATTCCATGAGAGGTTAAGAGAGATTCTTGACGGCGTGGAATATGACAGAGACAGGTTTTTACAGGAAGTTGCCATTATGATTGAAAAGAGAGATGTAACAGAAGAACTCGCAAGGATAGATGCCCACATAAAGCAGTTCAGAAAAATTCTTCAAAGTGGTGATATAATAGGCAAACAACTGGATTTTTTGACACAGGAGTTCAACAGGGAAGCAAATACTGTTGCATCAAAGGCAGGCGATTACAGAATCGCTAATATTATCATAGAGATGAAGAGCGAGATAGAAAAGATTAGAGAACAGGTGCAGAATTTACAGTGAGAGGGTGATTATGAAAAAAGGTTATTTAGGACCGGCGCTTGTAAACATAGGATTCGGAAATGTAGTTACAGCATCAAAGGTTGTTGCTATAGTTACGCCTGGTTCTGCTCCGATGAAAAGGCTTAGGGAGGAAGCAAGAAAGCAGGGCAAGCTTGTGGATGCAACAGAGGGAAGGCGTACCCGTTCCATAATAGTTACTGACAGCGACCATATTATACTCAGCGCCCTGCAGGTTGAGACCATTACGCAAAGATTTTTTGAAGGAAAGACTGAAACCGATGAAGAGGAAGAATAGGGGGAGGCTGTTTATTGTCTCCGCTCCTTCAGGAACAGGGAAGACTACTTTGTGCCAGAATCTTAGTTCAATAATCCAAAATCTGAGACATTCCGTTTCTTATACGACAAGACCCATGAGACACGGGGAGGTTAATAACAGGGATTATACGTTTATAAAGGAAGATGTGTTCCGTCGTATGGTAAGGAGAGATGAATTTGTAGAGTGGGCAGAGGTTCATGGCAACCTGTATGGCACCTCCAGAAAGAGACTTGAGGCGATGCTGGATAAAGGCATAGACGTTATACTTGATGTAGATACGCAGGGAGCAAGACAGATAAGAAAAAAATACAAAGACGGTATTTATATTTTTATTCTCCCTCCATCACTGAGAGCGCTTAAGGAGAGGCTTAAAAAACGGATGTGCAATTCAAAAGAAGAAATACAAAGAAGGCTTAAAAGGGCAGTTGATGAGATAAGTGAATACAAAAAATATGATTATGTTATAATAAACGCTGTGTTTGACACAGCGATAGAGGAGATGAAGGCTATAATATCTTCAGAAAATTACGTACAGATAATATAGATCCATTATGGGTAAAGAAAAATTTTTTAACGCGGAGGGTGCAGTAAATGGATATTATTTCGCTTCCAGTAGAGATTGATATGAAGAAAATTGACGGCAGATACAGGCTTGTGATGATAGCTTCCCAGAGGGCTAAAGAACTCTCTGCGGGTGTTAAACCAAAGATTCAGACAAAGTCAAAAAAGGTAACTGCCATAGCTATTGAAGAGGCAGCTCTGGGCAAGCTTGAGTTTCTCGTAGGAGAAGAGGCGATAAAAGCAAAAGAAGAGGCAAAGAAGTTTGATTACAGAAGACTGCTTGAGGAGAAGAGAAGAGAAGCCACGCCTGAAGAACTAACGGAACTCGAGAAAGACCTGAAGGTATATCTGCACGAAAAAGAGACAATGGACAAGAAGGCGCTGGAAGAGATTTTCGGTGAAAAACAAGAAGAAGGTATTGAAGAATAAGAAGATACTTCTGGGTGTAGCAGGCGGGGTAGCAGCTTATAAGTCTGTTGATTTAGTCAGAAGACTGAAAGATGAAGGGGCGTCAGTCACTGTAATAATGACTGATGCCTCAAAAAATTTTATTACCCCCTTGTCGCTTGAGATAGCTTCCGAAAACAGGGTCTGTTCAGGTATTTTTGACGACCCCATGTCCCACATAAATCTTCCAAGGGAAGCGGACATTATGTTAATCGCTCCTGCCACTGCAAATATAATAGGCAAGTTTGCCAATGGAATAGCCGATGACCTGCTGAGCACATGCTTCCTTTCTTTTAAAGGGAAAGTTGTCATTGCTCCATCAATGAACTGGAGGATGTACGATAATCCTATTTTTCAGGAAAATCTCAGGCGTTTGACCGCCCATGGCGTTATTCAGGCCGGTCCTGACAGGGGAACCCTTGCATGCGGAGAAGAAGGAATCGGAAGGATGGCTGATGTCAGTGAAATCATAGAGACAATAAAATCAGCATTCAGCAAGAAAGACTTTTTTAAAAAAAAAATTATCGTAACGGCAGGACCGACACGCGAATATCTTGACCCTGTAAGATTTCTTTCCAATAGGTCATCCGGCAAGATGGGGTATGCAGTTGCAAGGGCATGTATCAGACGGGGCGCTGAAGTTATACTGATTAGCGGGCCATCCTGTTTAGAGCAGCCTCATGGCTTGAAGTCATTTTTCCGCGTGGAGACAGCGCAGGAGATGAAAAATGCGATGTTTAAACACCTTCATGAGACTGATGTTGTTATAATGGCTGCGGCTCCGGCAGATTTCTCTCCGGAGAAGAAAGAAAAGACGAAGATAAATAAAACCGATAAACTTCTTGTTAATCTCAGGAATACTCCAGATATTCTCTCAGAGATAGGAAAATTAAAAAGAAGACCATTGCTGGTTGGTTTTGCTGCGGAAACAGGCAAAAGGCTTGACAGGGCAAAGGAAAAGCTTATACAGAAAAATGCAGACATTATTGTTTTTAATAATGTCACAGCAGCCGGTTCCGGTTTTGATGTAGATACAAATGAAATAACGATTATAAGAAAAAATAAAGAAGTGTCATTGCCTCTGACGACAAAGGATGCTGCTGCGGAGGCAATACTGGATGCTGTTTCAGAATTGCTAAAAAGAGTAAAATGTATAATTTAGGTT
>JAHILQ010000026.1 GCA_018896985.1 Nitrospinota bacterium | reverse complement strand
TCAAGTACAAGCGCCTCAAGTTCGTTATTCGTCACAACATAGGAAATGTCCTTTACATTTCTCATCATTGATGTTTTTCTTGCATCTCGTAGAGTCGAGTCTACGACAAGTTCAGCAGACTTCTGGAAATAACTCCGCAAACGGTTTCTAAGATTTTTTGCCTTGCCGACATAAAGGACATCCTCTTTAGCGCCTTTGAGCAGATAGACCCCGGGTCTTGGAGGGATAAGTGAGAGCTTCTCAATCATTTTAACCACCATACTATCTAAGGTTCTTTCGTAAAAAAGTTGAAAATCATATAAATGACAACCCCTCTGGATTCCCCGATCGAGTCGGGGAATGACTTCTTATTCTGTCATACTCCTCCTCCGATTTGATCGGGGGATTGACCCCCGCATCAAATGCGGGGCAGGCTCTGTATCCAGTTTGTCTTTTTCAACACAAATACGAAAGAAGCCTATCTGAGCATATAAAGCAGCATCAGGTTTATCACATAAACTAACAATATCCCTATTGAATCCCACGCAAGCAATAGTGTCTTTTTCTCAACTCGGTATGTCAAACCAATAATCGCAATAGCTGTCATCAATATAGCAGATAAGGCAGAGATTATATGGTTTGTATTGACAAAAGAAAGAATCGGTCCCTTCACAAAAAGCATATCATCAACAGCAAGTATGAATATATTGAAAATATTGCTTCCGAATAGAGTCCCGACTGCAAGGTCTATCGCGCCCATTTTTACAGCAGAGATTGAGACAGTCAATTCCGGAAGGGTCGTTGAAATTGCAATCAGAATTGTTCCCACAAAGGTCTGCCCTAATCCGGTTGTCTCTGCGATGCCTTCACCTATTTTGGGGAGAAAGATCGCGGCAATGATAACAATCATTGCATTGATCCCATAATTGACAACCACAGTCTTTCCTGTTACAAGTTCAGGTAGGGACGTGACGGATGCCATGAGAACAAGACCTATCCACGTCCTGCCTAACCCTGTTTTCTCAGCTATAATATCGCCATACTTTGAAAGCTTTGTGCCGGAATAGACAATCAAAGACGTACAGATAAAAAATCCAAGCCAGAGAAGCATAAAACTCCTTTAAAGTTTAAAAAATGGTTATTTCAGCCATTTAAGAATAATATTAAACGATGAATTCCTTCACCCTCTTAAGAAATTCAGAAACTTCCCGCTGGTTTTTTAGATAATAATTTGCAGTGGTCTTTGCTGATTTTCCAACCCGTATGGTAATCCCCTTTTTATTAAGAGCGCGGAAGGCGGTCTCGTCAGTCCAATCATCGCCTACATACACAGGCAGATATTTGCCTTTCAAGTTATTCAAAATCCAGAGAGCGGCGCTGCCCTTGTTCCATGATAAATCAGGCGCAAGTTCAAGAACCATTTTCCCTTTTATCACTGCCAACCTTTTACCTCCTGAGAACTCAGATATAACCTTACAAAATGCCTTTTTTACAGAAAGGACATCCCCTTTGCGCACGGAGCGATAGTGGAGACTCGCAGTAAATCTCTTTCTTTCAATCCATGCGCCCTCTATACCTGCAATCTCCTTGCTAAGCATGCGCGCTGCCTTATCAATGTACGGTTTTGCTGGCAGGGCTCCTGGATGGACATATGTCATATCACTGCCGGAAATGACAAGCCCGTGATTTCCTCCGTAACAGATATTTCGAATGCCGACCATCCCTTTAATATCCGGCAGAGACCTCCCGCTTAAAATGGTTAGGTAGCAACGATTAGAGTCTGCAAGTGAATTTAATTCCTCTTTCATCTCCCCTGGCAGGACACATCGGGATGGGTCTTTCTGGATTGGTACCAACGTTCCATCATAATCCAGAAACAAGGCTATTTTTTGACCGGGGCTTATTTTTTTAAAAACGGTATTTTTGAGAATGTAGCTATGCTTCAATGTAATCCCTTATTTTTAATTTTCAGCAGAGGATACGCGCAGCCGTGCCAGTTCTGTAATCAAATCCCCGGCCCAGCGATATATATTATGTTCTTTAACCACAGCGCGCATTCTTTTCATGCGTTCAGACCTTTCAGTTGTCTCCATGTTAAGCGCAGAATAAACAGCATCAGCCATGCCCTCTATGTCGTAAGGATTGACAATGACTGCATCACTTAGTTCTCTGGAGGCTCCTGTAAACCGGCTCAGGATTAATGCGCCGTCTTCATCTTCACGAGAAGCAACAAACTCTTTTGCAACAAGATTCATCCCATCGTGCAATGACGTGACCATGCAGATATCAGAGGCTTTGTAATAGCGGTAAATTGTTTCGTGGCTGTGATGTGCCTTTAAAAATACTATGGGCTTCCATTCTTTTGTCTGGAATCTCCAGTTTATTTTTTCCGCTATCTCTTCAACCTCTGCAATAAGGTCATGGTATCGCTTGATGTGAGTCCTGCTTGGAGCGCCCAATTCCACAAATGTGAACTTCCCGATAAATTCAGGATATTTTTCTAAAAAGCGCTCTATAGCCCTGAATCGTTCGGGAATGCCTTTTGTATAGTCAAGGCGGTCAACCCCGACACCCAGATATTCTACACGCAGATCTATCTCCTTAAGCAGATTCTCGCGGAGCAGTTCTTTTTCAGAAATTGCAGCAACTTTATCTAAAACCAAATTCCCGAAGTCAACACTTATAGGGAAGGGTTTTATAAGCGTTGTGCTGCCTCCTCTCTCAACCGAGAATTGCTCCCAGTTAATCTTTGATTCAAGGAACCTGTCAACAGTATCCAGAAAGTTATTGCAGTGATACTGTATGTGGAAACCAATAATATCCGCTCCCAGCATCCCCATAAGAATCTCCTGCTGCCACGGGCAGATACCGAAGGACTCCGGGTTGGGCCATGGTATATGCCAGAAAAGAGCTACTTTTGCATCAGGACGCTTTTCCTTTACCAATAACGGAAGGAGGGCAAGATGATAGTCCTGAATCAGAACTAATGGCGATTCTTCATCAGAAATCTCTTTAAGCAATGCCTCTGCAAATTTTTCGTTTACCTTCTGATAATAAACCCAGTCCTCCAAACGAAAGACAGGGCGTGTATGGGTTATATGGCAGAGGGGCCAGAGCCCTTCATTAGAAAAACCGTAATAATAACCATCCTCTTCTTCTTTTGTAAGCCATACCCTTTTGAGGGTATAGGCAGGCTCATCAGGAGGCACCCGCAGCTTATCTTCTGCATCAACCACTTCCCTGTCTGCGTCTCCGCTCCCATGAGCAATCCACATGCCGTCGCATACGCGCATCACAGGATCAAGCGCAGTAACAAGTCCTCCAGCAGGAACAATGCACCTGATATTACGGCCCTCCTTTGCGTGCATGTATGGTTCGCGGTTTGAAACGAGAAATAGTTTTTTCCCTTTCAATTCAGCGCGCATGTGTTCTTTAAGCCGGTTAGCTGTCCATACAGATTCTGCCTTAAAGCGCAACCTCGCTTCTTCTTCAGCCCTCGCACGAGCCATTGCCAGACTTTTAGCCAGATGAGCAACCTCGGAAATTAAAGGGGCAAGCACATCTCCTCTCGGAGAAACGAGCTGATCTATCTTACCTTTCCCGCTCCTCATTTCTCGCATCCATGCTGCTATTTGAGCTATGGGTCCCGTGATGCTCCATCTGATTACCAAGAGGGTGATTGCAACGATCAGTATGGATAATGTTAAAAAGCGGAGAAGGTTATGTTTCCATATTTCTTTAAGTCTCACGCCTATATATGAGGCGTCATGGAAGAGCACCAGCGTCCCTGTGATTTTATCCCCTTCTGAAAAAGGAAGGGCATAGAAATATGTTTCTTTGTCATCAATGCTCATAAGGCTGCCGACAGGCTGATTTTCTGCAACAGATTTCACTGCCGGAGGCAATGGCTGCGGAATTTTAGACGCGAGGTCGGGAGTCACGGCTAATATATTCCCATGCCGGTCATAAACAGCCACGCCCTTAAGCCGTTCACGATTTCCAAACCGCTCTACAAGACGATTCAATTTTTGTAGAGAGTTTGATGCGATCAGAGGGATTACTGATTCCTGTAAGCTTTCAGCTAAGATAATTGCCCTGCGCTCTAACTCGGCAGTCAGACGCTTTTTTTCGGCTCTGACCTGATAGGAGGAAAACCCCACAGCGACCAGAGCTACTATAAAAACAAGGGAAACAATGAGACGAATTGTAATCTTCATGTCTAAATTTCTATTATACTCCTGCCTTTATTTTTCATTATATACCAAACCGATAGGCTTTATTTAAAATAGCTGTAGTAAGTGTTGTTTCTCATTTCGTCATAAATAAATCTCATCCGAATTATAATACAATGAGATGAAAAGAAGCAGATAGTCTTTGAGATGGCGTGTTATCAAAAAGTTTTGTCTTACATGTTCCCGTGCATTTTTACCAAGCCATGCAGCATACTCCCGATTGCTAAGGAGCCTTTTTACTGCATATGCAGCGCCTTCAACACTGTGGCATAGCAAGCCTGTAAGTTTATTCTTGACCTGAAGTTGAATCCCTCCTACAGCAGAAGCCACTACAGGTTTCCCTTTCCACAAGGCTTCAGTCACAGTAAGTCCAAACCCTTCTTTTATTGATTTTTGCAAAATTACAGTAGCTGCTTGCTGCAGGGCATTGATCTCTATGTCACTTTCCGGAGGAATGAGCAATATGTGTATATCAGGCTTGCCAGATGCCCGTTCTCTTACCTCTTCTAATACCCTTTCGGACTCAGGGTCATCAGTTGCCGTGCCTCCTGCCAGAACGAGTTGGCAGTCTATACTCTTTCTTACCATCTCAAATGTCTGTATCACGCCAATGGGATCCTTCAGATAATCAAACCGTGAAATCTGGGCAATAATAGGTTTGTCTTTATCCAGTCCATACTTGTTCAACACTGAATCAATAGTCTCTGATGGGAGTTCTTTGTTCTTGTCACTTAATGGGTCTATAGATGGAGAAATCAGAAATTGGCGAATGGGCAACTCTTGTGAAAAATTTGGAGCCGAGAAGACAGCAGCGTCGTAATCTGTAACAAAATTCCTTACAAATTCCCAGACCCTTTTATCAGGATTAGAGACATCAATGTGGCATCGCCATATCCACTTTCCTCCAAGCTCTTTTTTCTTGGCTATCAGAGCTGCGGGCTGAGGGTCATGAATAAAGAAAATGTCTCCCTGAAACTTTAACTCCTCAATATTCTTTTTACTTATTTCTAAGAATAAAGAGAAATCTTCGGAGGAGATATCTTCCTTTCTGCCGTGAAGTGCATTATGAAATTTTTTTGTTACATCATAAAAATCTTTATGCCCCTTAATAGTTGTCCACTGGGCATCAACCCCGAGCTGGTTCAATAAAGGCACCATGCGAGTAAGTATCTCAGCCACACCCCCGCCTGTAAATGTTGAATTTATGTTCTGTATAACCTTTCCTGATAACCGCTCGGCAAGCGCCCTGAGTTCTTCAATGGTGCTTCTGCCAACAATAGGCACATAATCCTGAATTTTAGCCCTCGGATGGTGAAATATCGCTTTTTCCAAATCAGTTCTCCTATTTAATGCGTTC
>JAHILQ010000290.1 GCA_018896985.1 Nitrospinota bacterium | reverse complement strand
CAAGAACAAAGTGTCAGTGAATAGTGACAGTGTCAGCGAATCAGTATTCAGTGTCAGTGGTTAGTGTCAGTAAGATTTGTCACTGACACGGACACTAAAAACTGACACTGTAAGAGACTGACACTAAAAACTGGCGCTTACACTAATCTGGAGAGAAGAATGGATTATTTTTTAACTGAAGAACAGGCAATGATAAGAGATATTGCAAGGCAGATTGCGGAAGAGAAGATTGTGCCTGTGAGGAGAGAGCTTGATGAGAAAGAGGAATTCCCATGGGAGATAATGAAGGTTCTTGCACAGTCAGACCTCTTCGGGCTTTTTATACCGGAAGAATACGGAGGACTCGGAAAGGGCAGTTTTGAGTTATGCATTGCTGTTGAGGAGCTCTCAAGGGCATGCCTTGGTGTTTCAACAACTTATGCTGCAAGTGCGCTTGGAACTTATCCAATCCTTCTTTTCGGCTCTGATGAGCAGAAAAAGAAATATCTGCCTGACATAGCTTCAGGTAAAAGGCTTGTTGCATTCGGCCTTACTGAGGCGAATGCGGGAAGCGATGCAGCAGGCATCCAGACAACCGCAAAACTTGTAGGAAATGAATATGTGCTTAACGGCACAAAGCAGTGGATAACGAACGGCGGCGAGGCAGAGGTATATACAATAATTGCCTTGACTGACAAGACAAAGGGTCCAAGAGGCGCATCAGCTTTCATTGTGGAAAAAGGAACTCTGGGGTTTACTTTCGGCAAGAAGGAAGAGAAGATGGGGATAAGGTCATCTTCAACAAGGGAACTTGTATTTGAAAACTGCAGAATCCCGAAGGAGAATATTATCTCAAAAGAGGGTGTGGGATTCATAGTTGCGATGAAGACTCTGGATAACTCAAGGGGCGGTGTTGGAGCTCAGGGGGTAGGAGTTGCGCAGGGCGCGTTTGATGAGGCGGTGAAGTTTGCAAAGCAGAGAATTCAGTTCGGACATCCGATTATAAGTTTCCAGGCAGTCCAGCATATGCTTGCTGATATGGCGACTGAGATAGAGGCTGCAAGGGCGCTTGTTTATGCTGTTGCCAGATTCATAGACAGCGGTGCAAAGGACGTAACAAAAGAGTCTGCCATGGCAAAGGTATTTGCTACGGATGTTGGCATGAGAGTTACGACAAATGCTGTTCAGGTGATGGGCGGCGCAGGTTATATGAGGGAGTATCCTGTTGAGAAGATGATGAGGGATGCAAAGATACTTCAGATATATGAGGGGACAAACCAGATTCAGAGGAATGTCATAGGACAGGCTCTGATGAAGAAGCAGAAATAAAGCTAAAACTTGAACTCCGATTTAATCAGTTTGTTATTTTCGTCAAATGTGACTTTTGCAGTAAAATGCTCTCCGGACATGAATGAATAGGCAAGTTCCCTCCACAGCACTATTGTCCTGCCGTCTTCTTTTTTTATCTCAGGGTAGGGGTATTTTGCAAAGTAGAGGAAGTTTTTTACGAACTTCGTATCTTTTGAACGCTCAATCAGAGGGTCTTTATCGTTAAAGGTAAATGTATCCTGAATGCATATCCTCTTTGTGAAAAGGTCAGCAAAACCGACTTTTATCTCATCGCCTGATTTTGCGATGAACCACCACCTCAGAAAATCATTCGGCAGAGGACACACCTTGTATGTATTAGCCTCAAGTTTTTCCTTGAGAAAATCCCTCGTTGCATTACGAAGATAATATCTGCCGCCGAAATATGAGAAAAAAAGGATAAATGTAATTGCGGAGATGAGCGCTGCTTTTTTTCTGTTGAATCTGCCGAGGACCACGCATAAAAATAGTCCGATTGATATGTACGGGTCTATGATAAAACTGATATCCAGTGAATATGCATTCCAGTCAAAAGGCGAAAGAACACGTGTGCCATACTGGTTTGTGAGATCCATAAATATATGAATACCGTATGCTAAAAAAGACAGGAAATAGTAATAGAAAAACCCCTTTCTGAAGCCGGCTATAACGGCTATAATCAGCGGCACCAGAACCAGGGCAAGAATTCCGTGCGTTATTCCGCGGTGGTATCTGAGGAATATGTCAACTCCCCAGAATCTTGTTATGTAGTCAAGATCAGGCGCAATAGATGATATGAGCAGCACCCAGAAGGCTCCTCTTCTTTGGAATCCAAGCTGTGCAATTGCTGCTCCTGCAAGGCTGTGAGTTATCGGATCCATTACAATGCCTCCAGATTCCACTTTTCAAAGTCTGTTTTTATACGGCTTATATCTTTCTTTTCATCCATTGCCTTTTTGACCGTTGCCTATTAGACACAGTTTCTAATACCACATAGTCGCCTCAAAATCAGGAGTGGGGACTGTCACGCTTATATTCCCCCTCCAAGGGCAGCGCTCAATCTCTTCATTGCCTCTGTAAGCAGTGATAAAGAGGTTGAGTTCATCCTTCTCTTTGGCTTTTATGTCTTTGAACGGTATGGCTATTTCCAGAATGTCCTGCATTGCCGCTTCAGTTATGTCTTTTATTTTTTCCCATTCTCCATTTTTCTTTTCAAAAAGTTCGGCATGAACAAATCCATCTCTGGATGCTGCATTGACTTTGAAAGGAAATGGCTTTGCAATATTTATGGAAAATGTTGTATCAGGCGGAAAGTCATCAAATGATGTCTTCGGGTCTATCCTCAAGAACAATGTGCTCTGGTTAAACCCGTAGTAGATGTATGATACGAGGCTTTCTGCTTTATGCATACTGCCGCCTGATTTCCCGACTGCAATGTGTGCGCCCTGATACCATTCATAATAGCTCGTAACCATACCGTCTATTTTAGGATTTATGAATCCTCTTATTATTACTTCAGGGGAGATTGCCCGATTTTCTCTGAGTACAGGGACAAAAAGACTTGGCGGTATCTCTTTTCCAATTACCTTATATACCTTCATAAGGTTTAATCTGAAAAGTTCATCAAATTCTTCCTGAGTCTCTGTCTGGTGTTCATCGCCATACCACCAGTTCCAGTCACTGCCCTCAGCAACATATATGGCCTGCCATGCCTCATCAACCGGTTTGTCATGATTAAGTTTTGTAAATGCTTCAAGGTCAGTCCTTGTATCATTCAGATAATCCCATGCGATATTGTCTTCCTCGTGGCCTATCCAGATACTGTAATTTGCATTTATCCATGAACCAGCATGAAGCTTCCCGAGTTTCTCGCCGGAGTCGTATTTGAGAAATTCTGATACTGTTACAGCCTTTAATCTCTTTTCATTTGAAAGCCGACCGTAAAGGCAGCGCAGGAAATCATGCCCGTCATTTCTGTAATGTTCCCATGCGTTTTCACCGTCCAGGATTATCGGAACAATGTATGGCCTGTCTTGAGGAAGTGAGGAACGGATATTCAATAGTCTGCTTATAAGGTCATCCGCTGCATTTTTAGGTTCCCATTCAGAATACACAAACCCTATCATGTCTGAGAGCTTATGATCCCTGAATATTATGGAGACATCAGAAAAACTGTAAGGCCTGTAAAAGCGTGACGGCTCTGTTATGCTGCCTGAATAATCTCTCAGTCTTATATCAAGGGAATTTGCCAATATGCCTTCGTCTGTGGCAATCCATTTTATGCCTTCTGCATTAACAGCCCTTATTACATCTTCGCTTACAGAGCCTTCCGATGGCCACATGCCCGCGGGTTTGTATCCGAATGTTTTCTCAAAATACCCTACAGCATCTTTTATCTGTTTTACCGCATCTTCAGGGTTTGAGAATCTTTTCTGCGGCAGCCTGACATGAGGCATGGCGATTTTTGATAAGTCCGTATCCCATAAGAGCGGCAGGATAGGGTGGTAGAAAGGAGAAGCTGATAATTCTATCTGTCCTTTCGCATTGAGCTCTTTATACTTTGGAATTATTTGTTTCAGAATTTCAAACTGTTTCTCTATCAGAAGTTTTTTTTCATCCTCGGTGTATCCCCTGCCTTTTCTTGCGAGTTCGCTCAGGAAAGGATCTTTCCGCCTGTACATTGGGTCTATCCAGCTGAGGTTAAACAGCACCTGAAGGTCAAGAAAGTCGTGTGCGGTAAAATATTTTATTGCCCTTGCTAATTCTACTTTTAAAAATCGCACTCCCCTTTTGACAAGCAGTTCGTAATATCTCGGGAATGGCCTTATCATGTTGTCCCAGTTTGCGAGGAAGAAGTTCTCAAGCATGAATATTTTGTCGGCATCTGTCAGGTCCTGGGGATTTTTCATGGTAAGGCTGAGATAGATGTCCGTTGCATTATTTTCAGTATAATCCCTTAGCTGTTCGAGTAGAGACGGCACAAGATTAAATGTCTGTTTTATTTCCGGAAAATCCTCAAGTATTTCAACCATGTCAAGATAGTCTTTTGTGCCGTGAAGCCTCACCCACGGAAGCCTGTATATCCCCGTGAAAGGGTCTTTGTAATAAGGCTGATGCATATGCCATAGGAAGGCAATGTAAAGCGGATTATCTGTCATACTGAAAGATGTATTCGTCAGGTCTTGCTAAGCCGAACTCTTCCCGCGCGTATTTTTCCGCATAGAACGGATTATCTTTCAGGGATTTTATCTGGGTTTTAATGCGGGTGTTTTCTTTTTCAAGTTCCGTTATTTCTTTTTTAAGGCTCAGCTTTTTGTTTGAGAGTTCTCTGTATTTCAATAGTCCCGCATCGCCCAGGAGAAGATTTGTTCCAAGATAGATGAAACTCAGTATTATGAGGATAAAGGTGATAAGCCTCTTTTTTTTAATCTCAGATACAACCTGTTTTCTTAAAAGGTTATCCGAATTCATTTCCTTAGATTATAGAATGTTTCAATGCCTTTGTATATAGCAGAATCAGCAAGTTCTTCTTCAATCCTGAGCAGCCTGTTGTATTTTGCCACTCTCTCGCTTCGTGCAAGCGAGCCTGTCTTGATAAACCCTGTGTTGCATGCAACTGTGAGGTCTGCTATTGTGGTGTCCTCGGTCTCGCCTGACCTGTGAGAGATGATAGCTGTATAACCGGCCCTCTTTGCCATTTCTATGGCGTCAAGGGTCTCGGTCAGTGTGCCTATCTGGTTAAGCTTGATTAGTATGGAATTGGCTATTCCATCCTTAATCCCTTTTTTAAGGATTTCCGTATTTGTGACGAACACATCGTCTCCTACAAGCTGCACTTTTTTGCCGAGTCTCTGTGTGAGGAGTTTCCATCCTGCCCAGTCGTTTTCCGATAAACCATCCTCAATGGAAAGTATCGGATATTTATCTATGAGGTTTTCATAGTATGAAACCATTCTGTCTGAAGATACTTTTCTGCCTTCAAAATTATATCCCTTGCCTGAATAGAACTCTGATGCCGCCACATCAAGCGCTATGTAGATATCTTTGCCGGGTTTATAGCCTGACATCTTTATTGCGTCCATTACGAGCATGATTGCCTCTTCATTGCCCTTGAGGTCAGGAGCGAATCCGCCCTCATCTCCGACAGAGGTGTTCAGCCTTTTTTTCTTGAGAATACTTTTAAGATTATGAAATACCTCAACGCCTGCCCTCAGCGCAGAGGCGAAATCCTTAAATCCGGCAGGCATTATCATGAACTCCTGAATGTCAAGATTGTTGTCAGCATGCGCGCCTCCGTTAAGGATGTTCATCATCGGAACAGGAAGTTCCTTCGCGTTGCATCCACCGATATATCTGTAAAGCGGCATCCCTGCCTCTTCTGCTGATGCCTTGCATACGGCGAGCGAGACTCCGAGTATTGCATTTGCGCCAAGCCTGCTTTTATTTTTGGTTCCGTCAATCTCTATCATCAGGTTATCTATGTAAGTCTGGTCGCAGGAATCTATTCCTCTGAGCTGAGGCGCAATTCCCTTGAGAACATTTCTGACAGCATTCGTGACGCCTTTGCCGTGGAATCTTTTGCCGCCGTCTCTGAGCTCAAGCACTTCTCTTGTGCCTGTTGATGCGCCTGACGGCACTGCTGCGCTGCCTGATACTCCGCTGCTGAGAAACACCTCAACCTCAACTGTCGGATTCCCCCTTGAATCAATTATCTCACGCGCATGTACATCTGTAATTAATCCCATAAATGCCTCCCGGCGAAAAGTTATTCGCCACGTTTATTTCTTGGGTGGTGCATGGACTGCCTCGTTGTGAACGTCTTCCGAGGCTTCCATGATTCCCTCTGATAATGTAGGGTGTGCGTGTATTGTATTTGCAATGTCTCTGACCTTTAATCCTGCCTTCATTGCAACTGCTCCTTCATGAATAAGGTCGGATGCATGCGGCCCTATGATGTGCATCCCAATGAGTTTGTCAGTGGCTTCATCTGCAATTACCTTTACGAAACCTGCTATCTCTCCCATTGCATGAGCCTTGCCGAGGCCTCTGAACTGAAAATGGCCTGTTCTTATCTTGATGCCTTTCTCTTCTGCCTGGTGCTCTCTCAATCCTACTGATGCAATCTCAGGAGATGTGAATATTGCTGCCGGCACAGTGCTGTAATCGATATTTTCGCTATGCCCCATTATATTTTTTGCTGCAATGATTCCCTGAGTTGAGGCGGTATGCGCAAGAAGCCACGTTCCTGTGACATCACCTATCGCATAAATATCAGGAACATTTGTTTCCATTTTTTCGTTTACCGGTATCTCTCCTCTTTTGCCCTTTTGAATTCCGGTGTTTTCAAGTCCGATGCCATCGCTGTTAAGCGCCCTTCCTATTGATACGAGAACCTTTTCAGCAATAATCTCCTTGCCGTCTGACAGAAAGGCGTGAACACCGTCTTCCTTTACCTCAACCTTTTCCACCTTAACATTCGTATAAAGTTTTATCTTTTTCTTTTTCAGTTCCTTTTCCAGAAGTCCGGATATTTCCATATCTTCGGTGACAACTGCGCGCGGCATCATCTCCACCATTGTGACATCAGCTCCGAGTTCTTTATAGATGCAGGCAAATTCGCATCCTATAACCCCTGCGCCTATGATAAGCATGGATTTTGGCATCTCTGTGAGATTAAGCGCATCATCGCTTGAGAGTATGTTTTTCCCGTCAAAAATGAAAGAAGGTATCTGCGCAGGCCTTGAGCCTGTTGCTATTATTATTTTTTCAGCCTCAATCTTTTCAGTTGAGCCGTCCTTACCTCTTACCTCAATCTCTTTCGGTGAAAGCAGAGCGCCTCTGCCCTCTTTTAGAGTTACTCCCCAGCTTTTGAATAACCCTCTGATTCCTTTTACCTGAACGCTTACTATCTTGTTTTTTCTCTCATTGATTTTCTGGAGATTGGGGATAAGTTCACCCCTGAGTTCTATGCCGAATTCTTCCATGTCTTTTGCTTTGGAATATGCCTCTGCTGATGCGACAAGCGCTTTTGTAGGGATGCACCCTCTGTTAAGGCATGTTCCTCCCACCTCTATGTCTTCTATGACTGTAACCTGCGCTCCCAGTTGTGCAGCCTTGAGCGCCGCGACATATCCGCCTGGCCCTGCGCCAAGTATAGCAACTCTCATTTTGCTTCCTCTTCAACGTACTTAGCGTAGTCCGCTGACTCCATGAGGTCATCAACTTCAGAATTGTCATCAATCTCAATGATGGCTATCCAGCCTTTTCCGTATGGCTCCTCATTGATTATCTCCGGAGATTCTGACAGGTCGTCATTAACTTCAGTGACAGCGCCGCTTACAGGGCTGATAACAGATGAGGTTGCCTTTGTGGACTCAATTTCTGCGAGTTCGCTGTTTGCTTCAATAGTAGTATCAGTTTCTGGCAGGTCGATATATACAATATCTCCCAGAGCGTCCTGCGCATAGTCTGTTATGCCGATGGTTGCTTTTTTGCCTGATACTCTGACCCATGTGTGTTCTTTGTGGTATTTAAGATCTTCCGGATACATTTTCTCCTCCTGTTTTTTAAAATTTAATCTTTTTTAAATTTTATGATGGTTGAATTTATTATCACATGGTTTTACTGTTTGTCAAGGAAGTAATTCACATTAGAACCTTTTGCAAAAGTCAGACTTTTAGAGATTGCTTCGTCGCTCCACTCCTCGCAATGACAGTAAACACGCCATTTGTCATTGCGAGCGAAGCGAAGCAATCCAGCTTTTAAAGACTTTTGCAAGAGCCTCATTTTACTATAATTTTTTTTCATAAATCCGGTATTGCTTGTATAGTTTTCCACCTACCATTTCCACAATCCTCTGCACAGGAATATTATCCTCAAGTATCCATGAAAACTCAACCCTTTTATATTTGCCTTTTTTTATGCCTTTGAATCCCTCTCTGAAGAGTATTGCGTCCACGCCTTTATTCCTGTAATCTTTTTTTGTGCCAAAGAGCAGCAGCCGGAGGTCTTTTATCTTTTTTGAGTAGTACAAAGCCTTCATTATTGTTATCGGGTTGAGTTTGCCGTTCATGCGTCTTAAAACATAGTTGAAATCAGGAAGGAGACCCAGAAAGCCGACCGGCTTGCCATTGTCTTCCGCAATCAGTGTAAGCTCTGGAACAACTATCTGCCTGAGCCTGTTGCCGAGGCAGTCAATCTCATTGTCTGTAAGCGGTATAAATCCCCAGTTATTTTCCCATGCTGAATTGTAAATCTCTTTGAATGCCTTCATCTCGTCTGAAAATCTTTTCTTGTCCACAGGCCGCACAGTGATGCCGCGTTTCTCTGCTATTGCGGCGACCCT
>JAHILQ010000289.1 GCA_018896985.1 Nitrospinota bacterium | reverse complement strand
TATGTGAAGGTAAGCCAGTTTCAGGAACGCACTGCGGATGACCTTGAAGCCGCCCTTTCTAAACTTGAGAAGCAGAATATAACTTCACTTATCCTAGATCTCAGGAACAATCCGGGCGGACTTTTGAACAGCGCTGTTGATGTTTCAAGCCAGTTTCTACCGGCAGGCAAGGTTGTTGTATCCATAAAGGGCAGGAGCGGTGAAAAAGCAGAGTATCTGACAGAAGACAGCAAGGTTTCTGAGCAGGAAGGAAAGAAGGCAAAGATGTTCAGCGCTATTCCGATGATTGTCCTTGTAAATCAGGGAAGCGCGAGCGCCTCTGAGATTGTTGCAGGCGCGCTTAAAGACTGGAACAGGGCTGTTATACTCGGGGTGCAGACATTTGGCAAGGGCTCTGTTCAGAGTGTTGTTCCGCTGAGCGACGGCTCGGGATTAAAGCTTACAACAGCACGCTACTATACGCCGAAAGGCATATCTATCCAATCAACAGGAATTACGCCTGATATTATTGTGAAATTGGAACAGAAAAATGGCGCAAAAGAACATACTGTGGTAAGAGAGAAGGACCTTGAAAGGCATCTAAAAAACGACCAGCTTGAGGAAAAGCCAAAGACACCTGAGGAGACAGCGCCCATAGAGGTCAGCGAAAAAGACGATATTCAACTCCAGAGGGCAATAGACCTTCTTAAAACATGGAAGGTTTTTAAGGAACTGCCCAAGGCAGCGTAAAAACAGTGTCAGTGGTTAGTGTCAGTGGTTAGTGTCAGTGGTTAGTGTCAGTATGGTTCGACAGGCTCACCATGACTGTCACCCTGAGCTTGTCGAAGGGTGTCACTGACACAGACACTAAAAACTGAAACTGTAAGAGACTGACACTGAAAACTGACACTCAGAAAATGTCCCGCATAATTTTTGACATAGAGACAAGCGGCAAAGACTTTGATTCCCTTGACAAGAGCACGCAGGAATACCTGCTTCGATGGGCAGAGACAGACGATGATATCAAGGATGTCAAGGAAAGCCTTTCATTCTATCCCTTAACAGGCGAAGTCATCACCATAGGCATTCTTAACCCTGATACAGACAAGGGCGCGGTATATTTCCAGTCGCCTGAAACACAACTCGCTCCTTTTGAAGAGAATGGGATAAAATTTGAAACAGGCACAGAAAAGGAAATTCTTGAAAAGTTCTGGAATGCGGTTAAAAGCTATAGAGAGATAATCACATTCAACGGAAGGGGCTTTGACTGCCCGTTCATTCTTATCCGCTCTGCTGTTCATAAGATAAAGCCTACAAAAGACCTTATGCCCAACAGGTATAACGGCAGCCACATAGACCTCCTTGACCAGCTTACATTTTACGGCGCGTCAAGGCGCAGGTTCAGCCTTGATATGTGGTGCAAGACTTTTGGCATAAAGAGCCCGAAAGAAGAAGGCATAACAGGATATGATATTAAAAACCTTTTTGCGGATAAGAGGTATCTTGATATTGCAAGGTACTGCCTCGGAGACATTAAGGCAACAAAGGAACTTCTTGGTTACTGGGAGAACTACATAAAATTCAGGGTATAAAAAGTATAGGTAATCAAGCAGGAAGTGAGATTGCAACTTTTCAGTTTTAACTTTAAACTTTCAACTTCTTAACCTGATAATGTATCATTCTTAAATGCTGCCAAAACCATTCTCAACAACAGGAATCGGAAGCCTTCCGCACAAGGATGCTGAAGAGGCGTGCAGGCTCATCCTAAAAACTTTTGACATCCCTTTCTGGCCCCAGTTTCCCAAGATGTCCTTCAGGGAGTGGATGATACCTCAGTACTCAGAAGGAATGCCTTATATCAGGATAGATGCAGAAAAAGAACTGGTCTGGATTGAAAGAAACAAGAGCGATGAGCTTGAAAGGTTTTATGAGTCATGCACTGATGACAGCAGGATTGCAATCTCTGATGATTACGGAAGAGGGCTTCATACATTTCTCAAAATGATTAAAGCGCCTTTTGGGTTTCTCAAGGGGCATATAACAGGGCCTCTGACCTTTACGCTTGGGCTAAAAGATGCGGATGGAAGGCCGGTTTATTTTGATGAGGAACTCAGGGAAGTAGCGCTTATGCTTCTTAAGGCAAAGATCAGATGGCAGATAGGCATGCTTAAGCAGTTTGCAGATAATGTGATTATATTTCTTGATGAGCCGATACTCTCTGCCCTCGGCAGCACAGCCTATCTTGGCGTAAACTCTGATGATGCAATGAGGCTTATAAGAGAGGCTTCAGATACCATAAAAGACAATGGAGGCATTTCAGGCATACACTGCTGCGGCAATGCCGACTGGCCTTCTGTGATGGGAACAGGCATAGATATTCTGAACTTTGACGCCTACGGGTATTTTGACACGCTCCTAATGTACAAGGATGATGTTGACAGATTCCTTGAAAGAGGAGGCTGCCTTGCATGGGGGATTGTGCCGACAACAGATGCGATAAGGCGTGAAACTTACGATTCAATAAGAAAACAATTTGACCTGAAGATAGAAAAGATGTCAAAGGCAATCTCATCAGACCTTATTCTTTCAAGAATAATCCTTACGCCGTCATGCGGCACAGGCTCAAGGAGCATTGAGGAGGCATTAAAGATATTCCAGATGCTTATGCAGATCAAAGAGGCGTATTCAAAATGAAGCCCACATGCCGGCAGATTGGCACAAAAGGGAATGAAAATGTTATTCACCGAATAACAACACTGTCATTCCCCGACTTGATCGGGGAATCCAGAAAGATGATGGAAAAATGTATAGATTGTCCGGTCAAGCCGGACAATGACACACTACATCAATATGTTAGAGGTATTTTCGGATGAAAAAGAATGCCGGAGGGGGTAAAAAAGGCGTCTTCATTTCTTTTGAGGGGATAGAAGGCACCGGCAAATCCACACAGGCAAGGCTGCTGTCCGAATATCTCACGAAAAAAGGGTTAAAGACTGTTCTCACAGAGGAGCCCGGCGGCGCTCCGATAAGCCTTCAGATAAGAAAGGTATTGCTTTCAACCAAGCATAAGGAGATGGACTATCTTACAGAGCTTTTGCTTTATAATGCCGCCAGAATCCAGCACATAAAAGAAAAAATTATTCCTGCAATTAACGGCGGAAGGATTGTTATAACAGACCGTTTCAGCGATTCCACTGCTGCGTATCAGGGCTATGGCAGGGGCATAAGCCTTAAGCTAATAGACTCTCTTGACAGGATTGCAACAGGCAGGATGAGGCCGGATCTCACAATACTCCTTGACCTTGATGTTGAGACCGGTCTTATGAGAAACAAGAAAATCAATAAAAGGGACAGGCTTGAACTTGAGGATGTAAAGTTTCATAAGAGAGTAAGGAAAGGCTATCTGAGGCTTGCGGCAATGGAGCCTGAGAGAATAAAATTAATTAAGGCGTCAAAGGGCATTGAGGAGATACATAGGGAGGTTTTGAGGATTGTTGAGAAGGTTTTAAGGTAAAATTATCACAAAAAGACGCATGCGACATAAAATATAACAAAGCAATACACTGGATGGCTGATAACCACCAGTGATTTTTAGCGTTATGCCATGTAAAAATTCATAAAAACGGTTACAATTAGATATGTATTTCAAGATAAAAAGGGCGATTCGGGAGATTGAAACTATTGCAATTGGACATGGGATAAAAAATTTGAATCGTTTAAATAAGGTGTATGGAATAGCACATTGGAGAAAACTAAAAGGCATCTGCCACGTAGGATTGGAAGACGGCACTGTTCTTGAGGCGGAAGTGCACTGGTACGAGGGACACGGCATTGGGAAAAAAGAAATAAAAATCAAAAGATATTTATAAGGAGATGGTTATGAGAAAACATTTTATGATTTGTGTTGACAATCGCGGTTATGAATCGTCGCTGGAGATAAGAAAACTATACGAAATGTTGACTGACAGAGTGGCCGAAAAACATCACCAGATAAGAATCATTGATGAATCAGGCGAGGATTACGTATATCCAGAAAAGTTTTTTGCTCCGGTAAGGCTACCTAATATCACAAAAGAAAAATTAGAATTGGTAATCGCATAACCTTTCACTCCAGCGGATGGCTGATAGCCGCCGCACAGTCCAGGCGTTCTACCAATGAATTCTCTTAAATCAGAACACACCATATTTTAAGCGTAATATTCTAAAATAAATAACATCTGATTATGGATGCCAAAAAGAGACATAAGGCAATAGCGCTTTTTTCAGGAGGTCTTGACAGCACCCTTGCTATCCTGAGCATTTTGAGGCAGGGGATAGATGTCACTGCCATAACATTCCTCACGCATTTTGGCTGTGACATAACTGACAGATCATCGTGCTCAAACGACCTGTTCTCTGCCGCTGAAAAATTCGGCTTTGAGGTGAAACTCTGTCATCTCGGTGATAAGTTCATCAATATAGTGAAAAATCCTAAATACGGACACGGCAGAAATATGAACCCGTGCATTGACTGCAGAATCCTTATGCTCAAAAAGGCAAAGGAATTAATGAACATAACCGGCGCTGATTTTATAATTACCGGCGAAGTGATAGGGCAAAGGCCGATGAGCCAGATGCGGAGAACACTTGCATTGATTGATAAAGAGACAGGCTTATCAGGGATAATCCTGCGGCCATTGAGCGCAAAGCTTCTTGAACCTACGATTTCAGAAACAAATGGGCTCGTTGACAGAGAGAAGCTCCATGACTTTCACGGGCGTTCAAGAAAACAGCAGATGGCGCTGGCAAAGGAGTTTGGACTTACAGACTACCCGATGCCTGCCGGCGGATGCCTGCTTACAGAGCCGAATTACTCTTTCAGGCTCAGCGAACTGCTTCATTATAATCCGGCCCCATCTCTAAAGGAACTGCATCTGCTGAGAGCAGGAAGGCATTTCAGGTTATCTCCATCATGCAAGGTAATTGTCGGAAGGGATGAAAAAGACAATGATAAGATAGAATCCCTTGCAGGAGAAGGGGATTACATCTTTAGCATTGAAAACTTCGGAAGCCCGATAACACTTCTCACAGGCGATGGCGCTCAAGATTTCATTAATCTTGCGGCATCCATATGCGCAAGATACTCTGATGCAAAACATCTTCCGTCTGTTGATGCAAGCGTGTATTCAAAAGGCGAGAGGTTTATCTTATCCGCAAACTCCGCGACAGAAGAGGTGATAGAGCGCTATAAAATACAGCTGCCTGAAAGTAAAAAGAAAGAACTTTTGAAGGCTTAAAGTCTCACAACAACTCCCTTTTCTTTCAGATACTCTTTTGCCTCTTTGATTGTGTATTCCCTGTAGTGGAATATTGATGCAGCCAAGACAGCATCGGCCTTGCCAAGAACAAGCCCTTCGTAGAGATGCTCTAAATTGCCTGCGCCGCCGGAGGCGATAACAGGAATTGATACAGCCTCTGAAATTGTTTTTGTAAGCTCGATGTCATATCCGTCCTTTGTGCCGTCCCTGTTCATGCTTGTAAGAAGAATCTCGCCTGCGCCTAATTCCTCCATCTTCTTAGCCCATTGCACGGCATCAATCCTTTTCATCTTTCTTCCGCCGTGTGTAGATATCGCCCATGTCAATCCTTCATTTAAATCTCCGAGCAAGACTCCTCTTAAAGATTTATCATTAAACCACTTCTCCTCTTCTGTAAATGTCATCTCTTTTGTAACTCTCTTTGCATCAATTGCAACGACGATGCACTGGCTTCCGAATCTCTCTGCTGCGCGACTTACAAAATGAGGGTTTCTTACAGCAGATGTATTCACAGAAACCTTATCACATCCTGATTTCAGAAGCTGTCTTATATTATCAAGAGCGCCGATTCCTCCGCCGACTGTAAGCGGCATGAAGACATCGTTTGCAGTCCTTTCAACAACATCAAGGATAATCTTTCTCTTCTCATGCGATGCTGTTATATCAAGGAATACGAGTTCATCAGCGCCCTGCTCATCATAAAAGATTGCATTCTCGACAGGGTCTCCGGCATCCCTGAGATTAAGAAAGCTTACGCCTTTTACAACCCTTCCGTCTTTAACATCAAGGCACGGGATTATGCGTTTTGCAAGCATCAGTTTTTACTCCTTCGATTTACTAATGAAACCATAAGAGAAGTCCTTGACCATTTTAATTCTGTCATTGTGGCTTGTCCACAATCCTTCTCCATGCTGTCATGCTGGCTTGTCCAGCATCCTTCTTCAGAATGATTCCGAATCCCGAAGCATCGGGAGAATGACAAACCCGACAAGCGGGAATGACAAACCATGTTGTTTTGCCTATGAACTCTTTGCCATGTATTCTAATAATTCCCTCTCCTTTATCCGCATCTTCCTTTCAGCGTATTTGCTCCTTTCATGGTCATATCCGATAAGGTGAAGAATTCCATGAACAAGAAGCAATCTTAACTCCTCATTGAATGACAGCCTATGCTCAGGCGCCTGCCTCTTGCCTGCCTGAAGGTTTATCACGACATCACCGAGCAAGAGTTCCTTGGTCCCATAGTCCCATAGTCCATAGACCTTCTTCTCATTTGCTTTGGCACTTTGGCACTTTGGCACTTTGGCACTATGCTGCGGAAATGAGAGCACATCCGTAGTCCTGTCAATGCCGCGGTATTTATGGTTCAACTCCTTCATCTGGCGGTCATTTACAAGAAGTATGCTTAGTTCTGCATCTTTCAGTCCGAGAAGCCGGAGCGCTGCCGCTGAATCACGCCTTATCTTTTGCTGGTTTATCTTTGTAGGTTTTTGCCTGTTCTCTATTAGAACCTTCATTAATCTGCCTTTGTGCTTCCTGAGATTTTGAAGCTTCGCCGTTGAAATCAAACGCCGGATAATCTATTCTCTTGTGCAGGATGCCAGTGAGTATGTATGAAAAATGCTTCTTTATCTCTGATATGTCCTTCAATGTGAGTTCGCATTCGTCAAGCTGTCCTTCAAGGAATATATGGTTTATTATCTTGTCAACAAGCGCAGCAACTCTTGCAGGCGTAGGGTCGTTTAAAACCTTTGACGCAGCCTCAACAGCATCTGCCATCATAACGAGCGCGGCTACGCGCGTCTGAGGTTTAGGCCCAGGATATTTATATTCTTCTTCAGAAGGCTCGTTCTCGTCTCTCTGCCCCTTTGCCTTCTGATAAAAAAAAGTCATCAGGCTTGTGCCATGATGCTGCTCTATTATATCTATAATCGGCTGCGGGAGTTTATACTGATTTGCAAGCTCTACGCCTTCTTTTACGTGCGAAGATATTATCATGCTGCTCATGTGGGGAGTAAGATTCTCATGCTTGCCCAGAGAATTGCTCTGATTTTCAACAAAATATTCCGGCATCTTGATCTTGCCTATGTCGTGGTAATATGAGCTTACCCTTGCAAG
>JAHILQ010000288.1 GCA_018896985.1 Nitrospinota bacterium | reverse complement strand
TGAGGAGGCAAGGGGAATATACAGGTCATTTCTAACAGAAGGTAGTAATATTGACTTGAATAACAGTATTGGCGTCTTTGCACTGCTTTTTGGTGCCTTGGTTATTGGTTATCTGACAAATAAAAAACGGGAGGTTAAAAAGTGAATATATTTGCAGGTCTTCAGACATTTCTCTATGTAATAGCGTATGCCCTTTTTTATCCGGTAGTTGCTGGGCTTGTGCTTCTTACATTCTGGGTGGTGATTTCCTTCGGCGGCTTTTTAAGGGAGTACATAGATAGAAAGCAGCGGAATTCTTCTGTATTAGATAAATACAGAAGAGTCCTTGAGTCAGAAATTGAATCTTCTCATTCCAATGATGCCCTTGATATAAGACTTGAAAGGTTTCTGCAGGAGGCAGAACTCGGACTCATTAAATCCCTTGATAAAATCAGGTTTGCTATCAGAGTAGGGCCTGCCCTCGGACTGATGGGGACTCTAATCCCGATGGGCATTGCCCTCTCTGCACTTGCGCAGGGCGATATGCCAAAAATGGCAGGAAGCATGGTTACTGCATTCACAACAACTGTTGTAGGACTTGCCTGCGGAGTGGCTGCCTACCTCATGTCAATAGTAAAAGAAAAATGGGTTAGAGCGGATATGAGGGAGATGGAATATATGACGGAGCTAACGCTCCGAGGTTCAAAGTTTAAAGTTCAAAGTTCAAAGTTGGAGGAAGACAATGAGGTTTCTGAAGAGACGAAGACGGTTTGAAAGATATGAGCGGCCCCTTGAAGACCCTATTTCTGGAGCTGCCAACCTCTTTGATGCGAGCATTGTCTTCATCGTTAGCATGATGATTGCCCTCTTTATGGCTTACAATATGCTTGACTTGCTTGACCCTAAATCAGAGGTGACTATTACAAAAAAGACTGCTGATGGAAAGATAGAGATAATAACAAAGAAGGGCAAAGAGATAAAGGTACAAAAGGTGACAGACAAGCGATTAAGCGGTGAAGGCACAAGACTTGGCACCGCGTATCAGCTCAAAGACGGAAGGGTTATTTATGTGCCGGAATAGTTCAGGGTTCAGAGTTCAGAGTTTGGAGTTACTAAGAAGCTCATTATTATGGCAACATAGGCGTCATTCCCGCTTTCGCGGGAATCCAGAAAAAAAATGGATTCCGTATCAAGCACGGAATGACAAAATCGGACTGCATAAGTTCTTTCTTATTACCGTATTTTTTATCATCTTTTTTACTACCACTGCTAATGCAGAGCCCGTAAAAGTAAGCCTTCTCCTTGGGGATACACATTCAAAAACAGCCATTGAGGCAATAAAATTAGTCCGGAGTCCGGATATTTCATTCCATGTCTATCCATCAAAAGATATTCGCAGCAGAGACCTTAAATATCTCAAAGATTCAAGGCTTATAATCATCAATATAATGGGAAGACAGCTTGTTGAGATGGTTAAACCAGAGATAGAAGATGCAATAAAAAATGCAGCAAAGGTGTATGCAGTGGCAGCAAGCGGTTCTTATAATGAGGAGATGAAAGGGCTCGGCATCGTGTTAGATAAAAAGATTGCAGAATACTATCAGCACGGCGGTGTGGAGAATATTAAGAACATGATACTCTTTGCCATGAAAAGGGATTTGGGGCTTGATGTCTCCTATAAAGAGCCTGTACCGATTCCTGATTTTGGCATATATCTGAAAAAGGAGAAAAGGATTGTTGAAACCATCGAAGAATTTTTTAAGCATTACCAGCCAAATCTTCATGCCCACAAGTCGGCACAAGGGAACATGAAAATGTCATCGCCATTCCCCGATTTAATCGGGGAATCCAGAAATAAGGAACTGGATTCTCTGGTCAAGCCAGAGAATGACATTTTAGGAGCAAAGAAAGATCGTCCGTGGATAGGCGTAACCTTTTATAAGAGCATTGTTGACTCAGGCAACACAGCCCATCTGGACTTCTTAATTGACAGCCTTGAGAAAGAGGGCTTCAATGTCCTGCCTGTTTATGGCTATCCATCAGAGAGTGTTGTTGAAAGATTTTTCTTTGATGAAAAAGGTAAAAGTAGAGTAAGTCTTGTGGTTGCAATGAGCTTAAAAATCGGGTTAAATCCGCAGGTTGCCGTGCCACTTTTAAGCAGGCTCAATGTCCCTTTGATTGACGCTATCACCCTTTACACACAGTCAAAGAATGAATGGGAGAAATCTCCTGTTGGCCTTGACATCTTTGAAAGGGCATGGCAGGTGGCAATGCCTGAGATGGGAGGGATAATCCAGCCCACTGTCATCGCCTCAAAGGAGAGGGCGATAGATAAAGAAACAGGCATTGAATATATAGAAGAAAGACTAATCCCAGAGAGGATTAAGAGGCTCGTTGACAGGATAAAGGCATGGATAAATCTTCAGGATAAGCAAAACAAAGATAAGAAGGTTGCAATCATCTATTACAATTATCCACCGGGCAAGCAGAACATAGGCGCATCTTACCTCAATGTGCTGCCGGAGAGTCTTTATGAAATAATCAACAGGCTCAGGGCTGAGGGTTACAATGCAGGGGATAATGAAATCAGTAAAGAAAGACTCTTTAACGACATCCACAATTATGCACGAAATATTGGCAACTGGGCTGGCGGTGAGATAGACAGGCTTGCGCGCACAGGAAAACCTGTGCTTATTCCCATTGAGACTTATAAAAGATGGTTTGAGGAATTGCCTGAAGGGCTTAAAAAATCTATCGTCAAAAATTGGGGCGAACCGGAAGATAATAACATCATGGCATGGACAGGAGGCAGCGGCACAAAATACATTGTCATCCCTGCTGTTCAATATGGAAATATACTTTTTACTCCACAGCCATCAAGGGGATGGGAGCAGGATGCTAAAAAACTCTACCACGATGTCACTTTAGCGCCGCACCACCAGTATGTTGCATTTTACTTATGGCTAAAAAGGGGCTTTCAGGCTGACGCCATAGCGCACATAGGCACGCACGGAACACACGAGTGGCTTTCAGGAAAAGAAGTTGGCTTTACCAATGAAGATCCTCCAGAGGCGCTGATTCAGGACTTGCCGAACATCTATCCATACATAGTTGATGACGTTGGCGAGGGACTACAGGCTAAAAGGCGTGGTATGGCAGTAATCATTGACCACATGACTCCGCCCTTTGACAAGGCAGGGATGAATAAGGAACTGAAGGAGCTTGCTGCATTAATTAATGACTACAAAGTTGCAAAGGAAAAAAGCCCGTCGCTGGCGCAATCAAAACTTGATGAGATTAACAGCCTTGCAAAGAAAATTGGCATTTTTACTGACCTGAAACTGAATGAGATAAAGACCTCTGAAGAGATGGAGGAACTTGGACATTACATAAAGGACATCTCAGAAAAGCAGACGCCTTTTGGACTTCATACCTTTGGAAAGGCGCCTGATGAAAAATATAGAAGGTCAACTGCAGAAGCCATTTTATCCATAGAAAAGGGGTTAAGCAAAGAAGAAATGGAAAGGCGAATTGCGGATTATGAACAAAGGATAGTTCAATCAGGAAAGCGGGAGCTTGACTCATTTGTCGCTGCATTATCAGGACGATACATCCCTGCCGGACAGGGCAACGACCCTATAAGAAACCCTGACTCATTGCCAACAGGCAAGAACTTTTACTCCTTTGATCCAACGAGGATTCCGTCAAAAAGTAGCTATGAAATGGGGGTAAGGTTAGCAAAAGAACTCATAGAGGGTTACAAACAGAAACATAGTGTTTATCCTGACAAACTTACCTTCAACCTCTGGGGTGTTGAAACCATAAGGCATGAGGGCGTGATGGAATCGCAAATTATGTATCTCATGGGCATAAAGCCGAAATGGGACGAAAGGGGGAGGGTAGTTGGCGTTGAAGCAATCCCTCGCTCTGAACTTGGAAGACCTCGCATTGATGTAACCATTGTCCCCTCAGGGCTTTACAGGGATCTGTTTTCAAATCTAATGGCTCTGCTTGATAAGGCCGTAACTCTGGCAAAGGAACAGGTTGAAGAAGACAACCTCATCAGGCAGAATGTCTTAAAGACAAAGAAGATGCTTATGGAAAAGGGCATTGAAGAAGATAAGGCAGAAAGGCTCGCATCCGTGAGGCTCTTCACTGTGCCTTCCGGTGCTTACGGAACAAATCTCGATAAAGTAATTCCATTGTCCAACACATGGGATAACGAGAGGCAGGTCGCCGATGTCTATTTCATGAGGATGAGTCATCTCTATGGGCAGGGGTTTTGGGGAGATAAAGTTACAAGTGAGGAGTTAGGAGTTAAGAGTGATGAGGATGTGAGTTTAATGCTTTTTAAAACAGCCCTTTCGGGAACAAAGATAGCGGTTCACAGCCGCTCCGGAAATGTGTATGCAACTCTTGATAACGATGACTTCTTTCAATATTTAGGCGGGACTGCAATGGCTATTCGTGTGCTTGACGGCAAAACACCGGAGGTTTATATTACGAATATGTCTAATCCAAAACAACCAAAACAGGAGACTCTTGAGAAATTCATGGGCAGGGAGATGAGAAGCAGGTATCTTAATCCAGAATGGATAAAGGCAATGATGAAGGAGGGCTATGCGGGTGCGAGGTTTGTAGATAAGGTAGTGGAGCATCTCTGGGGGTGGCAGGTGACGGTGCCCGAGGCTGTTGATTCAGCAAAATGGAATGAGATGTATGAAACCTATGTTTTGGATAGAAACGGACTTGGTATAAAGGAGATGTTCAGGAAGTCAAAGAATATGTGGGCATACCAATCTATTGTAGCAAGGATGCTTGAGACTGTCAGAAAGGATTACTGGAAGGCGGATAAAAAGGTTGTAGAGACATTGGCAAAGGAATATGCGGAGAGCGTTAAGGATGTAGGACTTGCCTGCTGCGACCACACATGCAATAATCCGCAGTTAACAAAATTCACATCATCTGTATTGATGTCAGTGCCTGGGCTGAAGGCTCAAGTAAGTGGATTTATGAAGGCGTTGAAAGCAGTCCAGAGTCCAGAGTCCAGAGTCCAGAGTCAAAAAACAGAAAGCAAGGCAGGTAATAGACAATTAGCTCCTGATGGAAGAGGCAAGAAGGTAGAGGGCTACGAAATGCAGGATATGAGCGCATCATCAGGCGGGCAGTCAGCGCCTATACCGTATCTGTTTTTAATCGGGTTTCTGGTGTTCATCGGGCTCATAATGTTCGGGTTCAGAAAAAAACATTGAATCGAGCCTGATGAGATTGACAAACATTGAAAAACATCACCCCTTTCAGGGGAACAAATATCACCTTAAATGCGGCTGGAAGCTTTTACTGTGAAAGAGCAAACCGCCTTGACAAACAGATTCGGGATAATTTATAGTAGCACAATTAATAAAAAGGTAACACTATGGCGATTATTAGATTTGGCATATCGATTGAAAATCCGCTGCTTGAAAGATTCGACAGCCTTATCAAAAAGAAAGGCTATGCGAGCCGAAGCGAAGCGGTCAGAGACCTTATCAGGGACAGCCTTGTCCTGGAGGTATGGGAGTCGGCTACTGTAGAGACTGTCGGCACAATAACCATCGTCTATTCTCATGACACAAGGGAGCTTGCAGACACTCTTACAGATCTTCAACACCTG
>JAHILQ010000287.1 GCA_018896985.1 Nitrospinota bacterium | reverse complement strand
TTTCAGGGTTAAGGAGAGTTCGAGAAGCTCAAGTGCAATCTCGATATTTTTGCCGTTTGGTTTTAGTGGCTGCTTTTTCAAATTTTCACCTCTGTCTTAATTACATTATACCCTAAAGATGGCAATAGATAAAACTACATCCGGGCGCCTTGCAGTTGTGCTAATTTTTATTGAGAATATGGGAAATTTTATTGATGAATGACATTGCTTTTTCTATTGAATCATCTGCCCTGCCTTTTCTTAAGAGCCTTTTTTCAAAACATTCTTTGATATTCATTCAACCACTGGCCTTGTTCCATAGAGCACAATCCCCTCTGTTATAACATCAAGATAAAAAGCCCTGTTTGCTTTAGCCTGTCTGCTCCATTCCGCAGCACTGAAAACAGAGAGGTTCACCTCTTTTCCGAGGAGCTTGTCAAGTTCAGGAAGCAAGTCTTTTTTCGCAGGAGAGATAACCATAATATCTATATCGCTTTTCTTATCATCCTCTCCTTTTGCATAACTGCCGTAAAGCACTATTGAACTGATTCCGGGTATGCGTTTTTTCAGAAATTCGATGAGATTTTTATCCTCAAGCCACGAGAGGCTGCGGGAAATTTTGAGATGCCTGAATGCGAGATTTTGCGTGTTTGCTGAATACAGAATCTGATTCTTTGTTTTTTCTTTCCGGATAAGTTTACTCTTTAAGAGGAGTTCAAGCGTACGTTTAAGAGTCATTGGGCTCATATTGAGCAGCCGCGCAGCCTCCCTGAGATAGTACTTCTCATAAGGGTTGTCCATAAAAAGTGAAAGGACATTGAGCTGTGTTAGTTTTTGATACATTTGTATCAAATAATATACCGCGTGTATCAAAAAATCAAGTGGAAATTTAATAATGTGTGCTGACATGACCTTTTGACAGGCTGACACTTCTGCGCTATAGGGCTAAGGTTCTATGGCACTACGGCGCTATTTTTCTGAAACACAAACAGATGCTCATGCATGATGAGGAGAAAGTTGTAGAGCTTTGATTTCTTGACCCAGAAGCCCGTTGCCTTGCAGTTGTGCTGAACCTTGATGATGTCCTCCCTTTAAAATGAACCCTGCTTTTATAATTGTAGAATTAATATGTATTAGTATAAAATTAAATCAGTAGGGGCATCATACTGGGAAGGGGTAATTGAAAGGTGGGAATATGATGGATAGGAATGTTTTTTATAAATTACTTAACGAAGGGCTTCATAAAAAATATTGTAAAGAAGCGGGACCCGTCCAAGAAATAAATCTTACCTATAAGAGAAAGGAAGATATTCAAGTATCACAAATTAGAAAAGTTTTTGATACAACCGAGATAGACTTTATAGGCAACTTTATAGAAGAAAAAGCTATATATGCGGATTTGTCTAACCCAATACAAATAAATACAAGTCTTAATAATGTCTCGGGGACATTGTATATAAAAGATAATAACCTTGAAGATTTAATCATGGAGTTTCAATAATGCATCAGTATGAAGCTGTAATTAAAGCAATGGAGGGAAATGGTGGCTATGCAACTTTGGGATATCTTTATCAAAATGCACTGAAAATAAGAGCTTGTGAATGGAAAACAAAAACACCATTTGCAACCATTCGTCGTATTGTTCAGGATGAAAGATTCTTCTTTAAAATAAGACCTGGCTTATGGGCTTTAAAAACATATAAAGATAGGTTACCTTCCAATATCTTACCAACAAAAGAAATATCCAAACCGAAACAGGAAGAATTTACTCACACCTATTATCAAGGACTACTCGTTGAAATTGGGAACCTGAAAAGATTTCAAACCTTTGTCCCAAACCAGGACAAGAATAAAATTTATTTAAACAAAAAACTGGGTGAAATATCTACTGTTGAAGAGTTTTATAAATTTACATACGATAGCATATTGCGAAAAGCTAAAACAATTGATGTTAGCTGGTTTAATATAAGAAAAATGCCATACGCGTTATTTGAAATTGAATACTCAACCACTATTCAAAACTCCCTGTTAAAATTTTTGGAAATTCAAGATTTTAGTGTGAAATTTTATATTGTGGCTGATGAAGTAAGAAAGAGAGAATTTGAAGAAAAAGTGTCTTTGAATGCATTTGTCCCAATTCAGAAGAGAACACAATTTCTGAGTTATCTTCATTTGTCCGAGTGGCATACAAAAACACATGAAATTACAAGATTAGAAGAGAACCTAAATTTTTAATTATGAAATCGTATATTTTTATTACAACCGAAGGTTACACTTTTCAGCCAGATAGTGATTTTGCTGAGCCTGATATAGAAAATTGTCAGGTTGTAGGATTTGGTAAAGGTAATGATGCGCCAGAGGCGTTTGAAAATATGCTAAAAGGGAATGATTACTTATTAGAAACAAATTTTAACGAAGTATTCTGCTTACAATTGAGGAATGAGGAAAGAACATACTTCTACATAGATGATTATAAAGACAGTTCTGAGAATGGCGGATGTAAATGAATGCAGGAGGTTGTCCATGTCCAGATTCTTTATAGATTTTAAATTTGCTGGTCGCGTTGAGGTAGCGGCTCACGGCGAAGAAGAGGACATAGAAATCGTTGAAGACATGAGCCCTGAGTAAATGAGGAGTTGAAAATGGGAACTAAGCAGGATGTAATTACAAAGATTTATAAACTCTGCAAAGATAAACAAGATACCGTCTTTGATAATGATTTAGTGAAACAAGTCTGTAAAAAATTCAATTTTGCAAATCCTTTTGATGCTACAAAATTTGACGATACTACTAAATTACCAGAACTGCTTATAGATAAAGATTGCTTTATCCTGCATTTGGGAGAAGGCAGGCATAAGTTTGTCAAAGGTATAAGTAATGGCTTTCATATTTTTGAGGAAATTGATGAAAATAAAATCGTTGACTGGAAATATCGTAAAAGCATTTTAAATGAATTTGATACAAGCGAATCAAATATATTGTCTGTTGCGAGCAACCAGAGGATAATACACGATTTTCTTTATGAGGACATTGTTGCCAGCCCAAAAGTTTATAACGCAAGAAGGACTAAAATGACCATATCTTATCGTGTTGGAAAACAAAAAATTTCAACAAGAAATCTTCAAATGGAAATAGATTTAACAATGGAGTTGCATGGAGTGGTGACAATTTTTGAAGGGAAAAACGGATTCCCAAGAGATTTTGCAGTTTATCAACTATTTCACCCCTTTAAATATTATTCTATGTTGAAGCGTGAAAAGAAATTGGAAGTAGAAATGATTACATGCTGTTATGTTCTAAGGAAAAGAGACAGAGGAAACTCTGTCCTGAGATTGTATAACTACACATTTGAAGATGAAAACGATATGAGTTCAATAAAAATACTAAAGAGTGCTCAATATAATATGATTAAACGGTAATGCAGTATGAGAAATGATATTAATCAATTCTTAAACAAAGTTTTTAATGTAGACATCATGGAGTTGCTCAGGATTCTTCCTTCGGAAAGCATCGATATGGTTTTTGGTGACCCTGACTATAATGTAGGAATAAAATACAATGATAAATCTTACACCCGAGGGTTTGATGAATATATAGAATGGTATACAGAGTTGTCGAAGGAATGCTTGAGAGTTCTAAAAAAAGAAGGGAATATATTTTTAATGAACTATCCTAAACAAAACGCCTATCTCAGAGTCAAATATTTGGATAGCGCATGTTATGATGCGCATGAATATATTTGGCTATATAATACTAATGTTGGTCATACCCCTAAGAGGTTTACAACTGCACACAGGAGCATACTCCATTGCAGAAAATCAAAGTATAATAAGTTTTATAAAGACAATGTGGCAGAACCATACAAGAATCCTACTGATAAAAGAATTCTTAGTAATATTGCTAATGGTTCAAAGGGAAGGATGCCTTATAGCTGGTTCTACTTTGATCTAGTAAAAAATGTAAGCAAAGAAAAAACTTTTCATGCGTGTCAGATACCTCAGAAGTTATCAGAAATGCTGATAAAATCTTGCACACTTAAAGGTGATACAGTTTTAGTACTTTTTGGTGGTAGTGGTTCGGAAATATGTCTTTGTAAAGAGTTAGGGCGAAATTTTATATCTGCTGAGCTAGATGAAAAATATCATAGGATGATTATAGACAGACTTGAAAAAGGATTTATTGGCAAGGAATATAAACTCAAACTTCGGCAGTACAACCAAATCTTCCATGACCAGCAGATGTTGATACTTGAGCCACCTGCAAAATATCGTAGAACAACTAAGAAGCATCCCTTTAAAAAACGTGCTTAACCACATCCGCCCGAAAATTTGTCAGCAGTTGCAGATTTTGAGAGATAAAGGAATTCTAAAGTTTAAAGGGAATGGAGAATATAGCTTTATTTGAAAATGGAAGGAGTTGCTAATGGCTAAGGTCTTAGGTCAAAGTGGGAGATATACATCAGAAGAATCGATAAAACGGTTTGGGAAAACTATTTCGTCATTCCTTATCGGATTATTACTGATGTCTGCATTAGTAGGTTACTCAATCGCAAAAAATAACTTTTTATTTAGCATAATGTTTTTACTTGGTGGGGGCATAATATTTTATTTTTTTTATCGAAAAGCTTTGAAACATGAAAGGTATCGTTTTAACTATAGACGGGGTGCTGATGGCGAGTTTCGCGTTGGCAATGCCCTCGGTCTTTTCCCGGATGAATACAATGTTCTTAATGATTTGAAAACAGATTTTGGAAATATAGACCATGTTGTTGTAGGGCCGACAGGCGTTTATGTTCTCGATGCTAAAAACTGGAGGGGAATTATTACGGCGGATGAAAATGGAGAGATTCTTCTTAATGGAAAACCAACAAATAAACCTGAGGTTAAGATTCTAACAAGCAGAGTCATGAATATTAAAGAGAAAGTAAAAACTCTTTGCCATCTCGACCCTTATATTCAGGGCGTCTTAGTCTTTCCGTCGGCTCGTGTTGATGCGAGATGGGGAACAACAAAAGCGGTGCATTGCGTAAAAGATGATCGACTTTACGATTATATTGTGGAAAATAAAAAACCTAATAAGCTCAGTAAAAAAGAAATAGATTCCATTTCACAAGCTTTTCTTGCCCTCGCCCGAATGGACACTGGATTCGAAGATAAAAAATAATCCCCCTCCGCCCCAGCGACTCTTCGCTGACGCTGCGAGAAGCTCGGAAGACTACAAAGGAATTCTGGAGTTTAAAGGGAAGGGGGAATAGCAGATATTTTAAGGATGGGGTGTTACGGCTATAATGGTTATCTGTTTGTTTCCTGGACCGTAATACCAGAAGATTCTGTATGCAGAAGGAGTGGACTGTTCAGCATATGCCTCAAATACTTTTTCTCCGTTAGGGCCTTTGAGCGAAGTGAATTCGTGCGTCTTAAGCCCTGGATGTCTCGGATTTTGAGATAGAAACAGGAGTGCTTTCTTTACGGCCTTGTATCTTTTTGAAAGTCCCTTGTCAGCCTTGAGTCTGTTTAACTGCTCCCTTGCCTCATCGGTCAGAAATATATCAAACAAGATTTGACCCTATAACTCTTTTATATAGAGCTTTGAAATCTTGCCCTGAGCGGCTTCTTTTAATCCTTTGTGGACACTTTTGAGCGCAGCTTTATTTTTATAAAGCCATCTCTCGGAAGGCGGAATGGTTTCCAGCAGCATTGCTAATCTGTTGAACTCATCCATATCGATAACAGCAGCAACCTTATAGCCTTTCCTGTCGGTTAAGTACTGCTTTACTTTAATAAGCTCGGATTCTTGTTTTAAAGCAGTTGGCATAATGTTCTCCTTTCAAAGCTCGTTGCTTAAATTATTATACCACAATACCCAATACATCCACCCCAAAATCCGTTCTCCTCTGTCCGCGCCCGGACGGATTCGCTGGGGTGAACGAGTCACTCCGTGAAAGAATGGAAGCGATGGCTTGATTCAGGTATAATAAACTGAACAAGATATGAAAAAGCCATTGCAGAGTAAAACAAAAATCGCACCATATATTACACCTCAGGGGCAAAAGCGTTTAAGCGGGGAACTGTCATATCTGTGGAAGGTTAAGCGCCCCCAGGTTACTCGGGCTGTTGCTGAAGCTGCTGCCATGGGGGATCGTTCTGAGAATGCAGAGTATATTTATGGTAAAAAACAGTTAAAGCAGATTGATTCCCGTATCCGTTTTCTTGCAAAGAGATTGAGCGAGTTGATTGTAGTGGACAGGATACCAAAAGACACTTCAAAGGTATTTTTTGGCGCATGGGTTGAAATTGAGGATACAGATGGGAACGTGAACCGGTATCGTATTGTAGGTCCTGATGAATTTGATCCTGAGAAGGATTTTATAAGTATTGATTCACCTATGGCTAAAGCATTGTTAAGCAGGACAGAGGGAGACGAAGTTGTTGTGAGAAGACCTAATGGTAATGCTGTTTTTGTTGTGACATCCATACGTTACCCTAACGCCAAAAAGAGCAAAAGTTCAAGAGTGCAATAGCGCTGAAGGACGGAACGCGGTTGTTATTATCTTTACTAACTGTTCGAGGATGTGTTAATTTAACAGCAGAATTTTAGAAGTTTTTGCAGTTTATGAGACCACAAAGACTTTTTAACTTTGCGGCCTTTTTTATTTGTTGAGACCTTCTGGGATTTAAGTTTACAGAAAAGGAGGTAAAAGAAATGGCTAATGGAACAGTAAAGTGGTTCAATGATTCAAAGGGTTTTGGCTTTATCACAAGCGAAGACGGCAGTGATGTATTTGTCCACCACACTTCAATCCAGGGCAACGGCTTTAAGAGCCTTGCCGAGGGTGACAAGGTCAGCTTTGATACTGAAAAAGGCCCGAAAGGCCCCAAGGCAATCAATGTAGTTAAACTGTAATTAGATGGAAAAGGCTCCCTCATGCTGAGGGAGCCTTTTCGTTAATTTCTTTCCTTATTCAAAATCACATTAATCTATTTTAACATGAATTAATGAGCGGGCTTATCTCAGGCATAGCATCTAGGGAGCATCTGGATAAGATACTTTCTGACCTTAAGATAAAAGGGTTCGGAGTGAGAAGATATAAATGAGCGATTCTTCTCTGCACAGACAGGGAATGTGGATTAAGCAGAATATAGCTTGAAAAATTTTACAACTGGGATTATCCTATTGCTGAGACACAGTGAAACAGGCGGGATGCAGGATAACTGCTTATGCTGATATAATTTAAAATGTTTTATTGGGTGAGGAGACGCTTATGAAAAAGCTTATTTTTGTCGTCCTTATGGTTTTTACCTTATCTGCAGTGTATGACACAACTTTTGCAGCAGAAAACTCGGAATTCGCAGAGGCTCTTAAATATTACAACAGCAAAAAATTCAAAGAGGCTGTTGAGCTTTTAAAAGAGCAGGCGCAAAAGAATCCAACCCCGTCAGGCTATTACCTGATGGGCTATGCGCTTTATAAACTCAGGAAATTTGAAGAGGCAAATGAATCATTTAAACAAGCATACCTGCTTGATCCTGAGTTTTCGCTTGAGAAAGCAGGGCTGATAAAGAAAATGCCTGAAGCTAAACACTGAGAAGCAGAAAAACCATCAGTAGAGCAGGCTCCTGATGCAGAAAAGCCGCCTGTCTCTGAAACAAAGAAATACCTGTCTTATTTTAAATTTGCCGCTCAAATATTAGCTTGTCATGAACATATTCTTAAGTTATACTACATGAAAC
The DNA here is from genome assembly GCA_018896985.1 of Nitrospinota bacterium. GTDB lineage: Bacteria > Nitrospirota > Thermodesulfovibrionia > Thermodesulfovibrionales > UBA1546 > UBA1546. Next base: position 24,055 of record JAHILQ010000287.1, on the reverse strand, counting down.
TCGCTCCTAATTTTTCTTATGCGTATAGAAAAAATCGAACTCATAGGTTTTAAGTCTTTCTCCGAAAGAACTGCGTTTAATCTCCATCCCGGGATTACGTGCATAGTCGGGCCCAACGGCTGCGGAAAGAGCAATATAGTGGATGCATTCCGATGGGCATTAGGCGAGCAGAGCGCAAAGAGCCTGAGGGGTGAAAAGATGGAGGAAGTGATATTCAACGGCTCTTCAACAAAAAAACCAAAAGGGATGGCAGAGGTAACGCTTGTTGTATCAGGCATGGGAGACCCCACGCAGGACAATGGCAATGACCCCCAGAACTTCACATCCGTGACAAGAAGGCTCTACAGATCCGGCGAGAGCGAGTATATGGCAAACAAATCCGTATGCAGGCTTAAGGACATAAAAGACCTGTTCCTTGACACGGGGCTTGAAGTTAAGAGCTATTCAATACTTGAACAGGACAGGATAGCAGCGGTACTTAATTCCAAACCACAGGACAGAAGGTTCATCATAGAGGAAGTAGCCGGCGTGATGAAATATAAGGTCAGGAAGACAGAGGCTCAGAATAAACTTGAGGCATCAAGATTAAACCTGCAGAGGATAAACGATATTGTTTTAGAAGTAAAAAGGCAGATCAATGCGCTTGATAGGCAGGCCAAAAAGGCTGAGAGGTATAAAAAACTCTCGGCAGAGATGAGGACAATAGAACTCAAGATTGCAAAGAGAGATTATCAGACGCTAAGAGAATCTCTGGAAAGGATACTTGCAGAATACACTGTCCTTAAAGAGAACGAGGCCATGAAGAAGGCTGAACTCACAAAGATTGAAAACATTTCAGAAACAAACCGGCTTGGCATCTTTGAAAAAGAAAAATCCCTTGAGGTAATACAGCAGGAATTCAGAGATGCGGAGAAGATGATAGCGGAAACCGAAAGAGTAATCGCTGTGCTGAATACGGACAGGGACAACCTGAAAGAATATCTGGCAAAACTCTTTGCTCAGAGAGAAGAGTTCGAAACCAAGAAAAAAGAGTTGTCTGAAAAACTTGGCGAGATGAACGGGACAGAGGCAAGGCTTTCCGGTGATATGGAAGGGCTTAAGGAAGAGCTAAGGCTGAAAAATGAGCTTATTGAGTCGGTGGAAAACGAACTCTCAGAAAAAGAAAGCGCTGTAGATTCAAAACGTAGAAATGTATTCAGCGTGTCAGAGGAACTGAGCACACTTAGAAACGAGACAGGCAGGATGCAGGCGTCTCTTGAGGCGCTGGAGCGTAAAGAGGTTTCGCTGATAAAAGACGCCGATGATTCAAAGAAAGTTTTAGGCGAGATTGATTTATCAATCAGGGACGTGGAGGGTTCGCTCAGGGACAGAAACGCCGAGGTCCTTCTGCTCAGTGAAAAAAAGAGCGTCTATACATCAGAGGCCGCTTCTCTTAGGGGGAAGATTGAACATCTCAGGGATGAGCTGTCAAAAACAAAAGAAGACCTTGCATCAAACATATCGCGCATGGGATCTTTGAAGGAACTTGTCCTTGATGCGCCTACCCGTGAAATACTCCAGGACGGGCCTAATCTCCATATTGTCTCTTCGCTGTCAGATATACTCAATGTTGAACCTGAATATGAAAAGGCGGTTGAAAACGCCCTCTCAGAAAAAATCAATTCGTTCATACTTAAATCCCTTGCTGACATTGAGGTTGCCATTTCCATATTGAAGACAAAGGGCAGCGGCAGGATGTCCTTCATCCCGCTTGATTCCAGAACAACTGATGAATTATCTGATGTCCCCGCCGGCATAATCGGAAGGGCAGTAGATTTTGTAAGGGTTGATGCAGAGTTTGCAGGCATAGCAAAAAATCTTCTTAAAAATATTTTTATTGTAAAAGACCTGAAGACAGCCATTGAACTTCATTCAACATTCAACATTCAACATTCAACAGTTTTTGTAACTCTTGACGGTGAGATTGTTGAGCCTTCGGGCGCAGTCATAGGCGGAGAAGGCAGAGGAGTTTTAAAGAGGAAGAGAGAGTTAAGGGAGATTGAAGAGTTAATAGGACAGAAAACAGATTCAATATCTATGCTGCAGGAAGACATCAACAGGCTTCAGCAGGAACTTTCAGATAAAGAATCAGGCATCAGGGATATTGAGACTGCGGTGGTTAATGCAGAAAAAGAGATGTCGCTTTCAAAGTTTACCTCTGCAAACTATCAGGATGAAAAAGAGCGGACAGACAGAAAACTTGCCTATCTTTCAATAGAAGTTGAAGAGATTGTCAGGGAAAAAGAATCACTCAAAAACATGATAAGCGAAAAGGAAAAAGCAATAAATGCAGGAGAATCAGAAAAGAGCGCCATAGAAAAAGATATGGCAGACCTATTGGAAGAGATAATCCAGAAGAAGATTAGGTATGAAGAAGATCGCTCGCATATAACAGACCTCAGGCTGTCAATAACAGCTCACAAAGAAAAGATAGAAGCGGTACAGAAAGAAATTGAGGCGGCAAACAACGCAACTGAAGAGCTTCTGCAGAAAGACAATTCTTTGAATGGCGAAATAAAGTCTGTTGAGGAGCGCATCTCACAGAGAGAGGCAGAATCAGTCGAAAACGAAGAGAAGGTAAAGGGTATGGTTTTAAATGCGGACAGGCTTAGGGAGGACATATCTGCAAGGAAAGAGGCGCTTGAGCAGGAAAACCAGCAGATGCTCTCATATGAGCAGGCGGTCAAGGCGCTCAGGCATGAAATAGATGCTCTCACATCTAAAGTCTCAAGGCTTGATGTAGAGAGAGCAGAGCACAGGCTGAAGATTGAAAACCTCACTGAAAATATAAGGCAGAATTACGGGACAGAAATAGATTCGCTTGAAACAGAACCGCTTTTGCCTGAAGATGAAGAGCGGCTGGCTGAACTTAAGGAAAAGATACAGGAACTCGGGCCTGTAAACCTCGGCAAACTTGAAGAATATGAAGAATTAACAACAAGGTATGAGTTTCTTTCAAAACAGCAGGACGACCTCAACAGGTCAATTGCCGAACTTGAAGAGGCAATAACAAAGATAAACAGCACAACAAGGAAAAAACTCAGAGAGGCATTTGAGGCGCTAAAGATAAAGTTTTCGGAGGTCTTCATCTCACTCTTTGAAGGCGGAAGGGCAGAACTCATCCTTACAGATGAAAATAATATCCTTGAAACTGGAATAGACATAATTGCACAGCCTCCGGGTAAAAAATTGCAGAACATAAGTCTTCTTTCAGGCGGAGAAAAAGCGCTGACTGCCCTGTCTATTTTATTTGCAAGCTTCCTGATAAAGCCAACTCCGCTCTGCATTCTTGATGAGGCAGATGGACCGCTGGACGACTCCAATACCGGAAGATTCAGCAGAATGCTGAGAGAACTTTCAACAAACATCCAGTTCATAGTGATAACGCATAACAGGGTGACCATGGAGGCATCCGACTACATCTACGGGATAACGATGGAAGAGCCTGGAGTGTCAAAGGTTATCTCAATGCAGCTTGCAGAGGCATGATACGAATATGGCAATTAGATTGCGCTGCAAGAAGTTCTTTAGCTTACATAAATAACTGCGGCTATTGCGGGACAATATGAAAACCTGTAATAATATTGTAAACTGAAAATTTATAAGAAAGGAGGAAAGCAAATGCAGATACAGTATATAACAGATAAAAAGGGACATAAAACAAATGTGGTGATACCTTATAAGGAATGGGAACATCTTATGAAGGAAATACAGAAACAGAGGATCTTGCTCGGTTTAAAGGAGGCTGTATCAGAGGTCAAGGCTATGCTTACAGGCAAAAAGAAGATAAAGACAATATATTTATAATTTGATACGTAAATATTATTCAGATATTTTATACAGACTTGAGGAGGAATGATGTCTCATAAATCCTTATCTGTTAGTGTAGAGCCGAGAGTGCTGATATGGGCAAGAAAAAGCATAGGCAGAAATAGAGAAGAAGTCGCTAAAAGGCTAAAGGTAAGTGAGGACACTGTATCTAAATGGGAAGCAGGGCGGGTAAAACCTACCTTTGTTCAAATTGAAAAATTAGCTACTGTATATAAGAGACCTTTAGCAGCATTTCTGTTGTCAGAACCTCCGCAGGAACTACCATTACCCATGGATTTCAGGACGGAATTATCAGTAAAACATAAACCTCTAACGCCTAAAACTTTACTGATAATCAGAAAAGCGAGAAGATTGCAGGTATCGGCAATAGAATTGAATAAAGAATTAGGCAATCCTATAAGACCTTTTTCTATCAGAACAACATTATCTGATAAACCTGAAAAAATTGCTGAAATGGTCAGAGGAGCAGTTTTTTCAAGGGATTTTAACATTTCGGTCTTTAACAGCAGTGAGGAAGCGTTTGAAAGCTGGAAAAGTATTTTGGAAGATAATGGTGTCCTTGTTTTTCAACTAAGTATTCAGCAGCGTGAAATAAAAGGGTTTTCAATTATTGAAGGAGAATTACCCGCTATCGTTGTGAATAAAGCTGATGAAGCAAACTCGAAAATATTTTCATTATTTCATGAGTTGGCACACATCCTTCTGAACGAAAGTGGTATATGTGACATGGTTGAAGATGCTCATTCCCCGCAAATTGAAAAGTTTTGTAATCATTTTGCCGGGGCGTTTTTAGTTCCATCCGAAAAACTTCTCAATAATGCGTTAGTCAAGCAAAATAAGCAGACAGATGTTTGGGACAATAAGACCTTAAAAACAATCGCTGATGAATTCAGGGTCAGCAGGGAAGTTATCTTGAGGCGACTATTAACTCTTGGAAGGACTTCGGGACAATTCTATAAAAAATGGAGAGAGGAAAATGTAAAAGAGTATCACCCATTCGGCAGAGGCGGGAGGAATCCTGTAAAAGCCTGCGTAGAAGAACGGGGCAAAAAATATATATCTATGGTTTTTAAAGCTTATGATCAGACAAAGATTAGTGTTTTGGATACAGCGGATTATTTAGGGGTAAAAATCGATCAGATTCCGAAAGTTCATGAGATGCTTTCAAAGTAACAAATAATGAAACTGCCTTTTATTAAATCATTTTGTATTGATACAGATGCCTTAATTATTTTAAAAACATTTTACCCTAAGAAAGAGCCTGCATTTAAAGCGATATGGGAAGAAATAGAAAAACTTATTAAAGAAGGAAATATGTTTACCATAAAATTTGTTGAAGAAGAAATAGAAAAATATCAGGGGAAGGATGATTTTTTGAAGAAATGGGTAAAAGCACGTAAAAAACATTTTATTGTTCCTGTGAATGGTGAGATTTGGGAAGCTGGACAAAAGATTATACGTGAACATCCCGAACTCCTTGACCAAAAGAAGTTGGCAAACAATGAACCGGAAGCTGATCCTTTTTTAATTGCTTTAGCTTATTCAAGGGGAGCTATAATCATAACTCAAGAGAGCAAAACCAATCCGAATAAAATTCCGATGATTGCGGGATATTATCAGATCCCATGTATAAACCTTTTTGAATTCTTTAATGAACAGAGATTGGAATTTATTAAAAAGTAAATGGAGATTAATACTTGTCTAATAAAGTATTTCCTACCTTCCAGGATAAGAGGCGTCTACAAGTTTGACGATAATCCATCAAAATCGAAAATTACAAGTGATGAAGAAGCACGCAGTTTTATTGATTTGAAATTACTTTTTTTGCCTGAAGAATACAAGAAGCTTTTAGAGAAATACATTGATTTAGAAAAGTTCACACTCGATCGTTCAATCGGCAAAAGGATATTGAATTCAACCAGTTCCAATGCTGAAAACAAAAGAAAATATCAGGAGTATTTTAAATGTTACCCACACTTTCAGCCGATTGATGATAATAATTATTTAGAAGCTGAATTTGTAAAGAGAGTATTATCGCCTGTATTATCCCCGCACGGTTTATTAAAGGTTGAACCCCAAAAACAGATAGCTCAATATTTTGCAGATTTTGCCATAGTCGGTGAAAAGAAATATGTCTTTGAAATTGATGGATTCGGAAAATTTGAAAACAGAGGCAATCTGGATGATTTTTTATTCCGTCAGAATGAGATAATTAACTTAGACTGGCAGGTTTGCAGATTCAGCTATACACACATCAAATATAACACTGAAAAAACAAGGAAGCAAATATTTGATATTTTTTCAAAAGATGCTGAGCTAAAAAGATACCTTTTAAAAGACAAACAATCTGCCCTTTTTGAACAGACGCAGAAATCCTTTGACGCCAGTGAGGCATTAGATCCAATAGATTTAGTTAATAACTTTTATCTCGTTCAGGATTTTATCGCTGACATTTTCTCTGAAAAAAATATTGACAGTGAACTTATCATAAAGGACAATCTTTCTTATTCTTTCTCTTTAGCCTCTCTTTCATTAAGCAGCCTGTATAGATTTCTTGGTGATATTGAGAGATTGTTCAATATAGATCTCAATCTGCCCTACATAAAAATCATTCATCACGATTTGAATAATGAATACCAGTTGCACCCCAAAATCTCTATAACAAATATGGAACTCGCATCTGAAATTGAAATTAATTCACAAGCAATCAGTGACCCAAATTTGCAGGCGAGATTATCAGTAAACGAAAAAGATGACTTTAATTTCAGAAACGATTTGCAGATAGAAGATATTAAAGAATATCTGAACTATTATTCTAATTCGATATTCAGATACAGAGACGGGACGTATTCATTTCAAGAAAGAGTGTTTAAACATATTTTTAGTGGAAAAGATGTATTGGGAATATCTCCAACAGGTAGCGGAAAATCTTTTTGCTTTTGGCTTCCTGCATTATTAAAGCCGGGACTTTCAATCGTGATATGTCCTTTGCGTTCTTTAATGCGTGACCAGAAGTCAACCCTTCAGAATTATGGTATATCTTCAATGGAATTTATAAACAGTGATGTAAGCCCAGAAGAACAGGAGCAAATAGTAACAGATGTTTTATTAGGAAAGATTAAACTGCTTTATGTTGCACCAGAGAGGATTCGTATCAAAAAATTTCTGGAACATTTAATTAAAATACAGGAATTCAGAAAAATCAACTATTTGATAATTGATGAAGCACACTGCATATCAGAATGGGGACATGACTTCAGACCCTCATATTTAAATATTCCATTCTTTTTTCAAGCCTTAAAGGCAAAGAATGATGATTTGCAAATAATATCGCTTACGGCAACTGCAGGCGGAATGGTCAGAAGAGATATTGTAAATATTCTCAATCTTAAAGATGAAAATGTAATCTCTGAAACAGATTTTGACAGGATAAGTTTCAGCTACCAGATTGTAACCGTTAAAGACCACAAGGAAAAACAGGAGAAGTTCAAACAAATCTTGACCAAATCAATCCCAAAATCCTTAAAGAAAAAAGATATTTACGATGTTGTTACCACTTCTAATATGCGGGATGAAAAGAATGTAGGCATAATTTATTCTATTTACGCTGACCCTCATGGCAGATATTCAATCTATGATGGTATCTCCCATTATCTGTATGAAACAAAGAAAATTATTGAACCCGAAATATTTTTTGAAAGAGAAAACGACTACGAACTGACTGATTACGGAAACGGTAGAGTCAGGGCGTTTTCCTCAAAATCACCAACTCTGTGCCCTAACTGCAATTGCTATCAATACATTAGTGACCGAAGTGTAGAAGAAGACGATTATTCTGAAATCGGGGAAGATTCCGACTTAGATGAAATTCCAAGAGGAAGAAAAAGGTGTCTCTATTGTGATCACATATTTGTCCAGACAAATACTCAGGATGCTAACAGACCAACAAAATATCAAAAAGCTACTTTTAGGAATCAAAACGAGTTCAAAAGTGGCAAATTTGATATCTTAGTTGCTACAAAAGGTTTTGGAATGGGGATAGATAAAGGGAGTGTACGGTTTATTTTGCATACATCTTTTGCCTCAGGAATTGAATCTTGGTATCAAGAGGCAGGGCGTGCAGGTAGGGATAACGAAAGAGCTCATTGCGTGATATTAGCGGAAATACCGAGTGATGATTGCATTCATAGACTGGAAAAAATTGATGAGGCTAAAACTCCCATGTGTAATAATAGAGGGAACTGTTCTCATGGGAGGGGAAGTTTATGTGATTACGGGAAGCAGCATGTATTCATAAAAAGAAGCTATCCAAGCGTTGAGGCAGATGTTGCCAGCATAATTACTACATTGGATAAATTAATCAGCTCGTTTCTTGAAGGTTTTGGTGGTACGATTATTTTTAAATCATCCAATTCAAGACTTAAGAGTGATGAACTCGCTTTGTTCAGGCTGAAAATATTAGGTATAGTGCAAGAGTTTTCTGTTTTTTATAAACATCGATTACCTTCTTTTGAAGTAACTCCCTATACTGAAACAACTCCCGAAAATAAAATTAGGTTAAAGCTAAATACAGAGGGCATGACAGATAGATTGATAGAATATTTAAAAAGAAATAGTCTCTATGAAGTTTCAGAAATTGAAAATCCAGAGACAATTTCAAGCAGAATTAATAAATGCAAAGAGCAATATGACGCTGACATTATTAAAAGAATAGATCGGAGAAATCTTCAGCATTATGATGAATACAAATGGTTCTACCACAAAATAATTGATTATCTATTGGTTATTCTTAACCACATTTATAAAGAAGTCGTTAGAATGCGATATGACATGTTATGGAACCTACATTATGTTATATGGAATAAAGACAGAGAATGCAGAAGACCGGTAATATTACGATTTTTCAATACAAATCCAAAATCTTTTGAAGAAGACTATAAATGTGAACTCTGTGATGTTTGTGTTGGAGATTTGCATTTTAAGAGGGATACAAGGGTACCTCCAAAAGGAACTGCAGAAGCCATAGAATTGCAAAAAGAGTTGAACGATGTCTTATTATCAGGACATTTTGACTATTACAGATTAGTAAGGTTGAGAGATGCTTTCCGTAATTATCCAAAAGGAATTTATTATCGATCAAGAGGTGTCCTCGAAGGCTCTCCAAATAATTTAGTGGCATTGTACTTTTGTAGGGAATTTTCACCAGAGAATGAAAAGGAAGCAAACACAAAACGCCTTATTCGAACTGCCAATGAATTCTTGCATATGGATATAGTAATTGAACTCTACAGGTCTTCAGAAGCTGAGTTCAAGAGAGAGTTGCTTTTTATTTTGGATGACGAGTATGGCAGGTTTAACAACGATGATGGAATGAAATGGCTTTATGGGAAAGCTGGAGAGCTGTTGAAAACTGGCCATGATGAAAAGTTGAATGACATGAAGGAGCGCTTCGGATTTTTCTTTCTATGTAATGAACTTGAAGCTACTTATTCAAAGAGATTTGGAGAACTTAAGCAACAAATAGAGGGGGCATATTATGGCTGAGATTATTGATTCCGAAAAAATCAGGCAAAAACTCAAAGATTTTGATAATTTTATCCAGCAATCCATTGCAACTTTAGAGGCATTAAAAAGGATTAAAGATGATGCTCAGAAAATGTTCTCAGATATGCAAAACAAGAAAGGACAAATATCTGCCATTGAAGATAGATTAAAAGAGTTACTAGCTGAAGGAGAAAATGTCACCCAAGAAATAAAATCTTCTAAAATAAAAGCGGAAAAAGAAGTAAAAAATTTTATTGAGGAATATTCAAACGAGGCAAATTCCTTAAATTTCTTTGTCAAACTAAGAAAACAAGAAATTGATAAATTTTTATCTGATACAAAACAAGAATTACTACAGTTTGTAGAATCAAAATTAAATGAGTTAGAGTCGTTTAAATCTCAAATTAAAGACCATGTAGATAGCAGCATGCAAAAAGCTGAAAAAGGAATTGCAGACTTTTTATACAAACAGAATGCTCTTATCTCAAATCTCAATCAACAGATAGACAGCTATCACAAACTTATTGAGACAACGAAAGACAATCTTAATGCTCAGGTAAAAGAAATTGAAGGGCTAAAGAACACACATGAGGAACATAGAAAACTAATTGAATCGCTAACTTCTCAGAATGCCGAAATAAAAACAAAAATGGAAGAAATCATGAGCGAACTGAAAAAGCCATTGATCAAGAAAATTTTTGGCGGGAAGTAGTAAATAATTTTTCCTCAATGAGGTATGATTTATTCTTCAAGGCATTGAGGGAAAAGAATCACGGGGAATTTAAATCCGAACTTCAGGCAAGGTTGGAAGGGTAAAGAAATGATTGAAAAGAGCAGCGAATGAAAAAGCCTACAAAGAGCAATAAATACTCCTCTCTCATCACTGACGTTGCCTCCCTCATCAATCAGGGACGCAGGACAGCGGTGCGGTATGTGAATACAGCGCTTGTGGGTACCTACTGGCTCATCGGCAGGAGGATTGTTGAATATGAGCAAAAAGGGAAAGAACGGGCAGAATATGGAAAAGAACTTATAAGAAGATTGTCTTCAGATTTGACTAAAAGATTTGGTAAAGGCTTTGGCTATATAAATTTGAATTTAATGCGCCAGTTTTATCTTGGTTATCCATCGGAAAAGATTCTTCAGACAATGTCTGAAGAATCTTCAAAAACAAAAAAAAGACAGACGCCGTCTGCTGAATTATCAGCAATACTTCATACACCGTCTGAAGAATCTTTTATGCCGCCAAAATCCCAGACAGTGTCTGGAAAATCTAAGAAAGGCTCTACACTGTATAGCCAATCTGAAATTTCGCACACGCTGTGCGCACAATTCCCCCTCTCGTGGTCACATTACTGCCTCCTTATGCGTCTTGATGAACCTTTTAAGCGTGAATTCTATGAGGGAGAGAGTGTTCCGCGGCAACTGGTCAGTAAGACAGCTTGACAGACAGATTCAGTCAATGCTTTATGAAAGAACTGCCCTGTCTAAACGCAAATTGGCTGTTATTGCCAAAGCCCATGAAAAACCCATTACCCTTAAACCCGAAGATGAGATAAAAGACCCTTATATTCTTGAATTCCTTGGATTGAAGGATGAATATTCTGAATCCCAACTGGAAGATGCTTTAATCAGACACCTTGAGCATTTCCTTCTTGAATTAGGAAATGGTTTCACCTTTGTTGCCCGTCAAAAAAGAATAACCCTTGAAGGAAGTCATTACCGCCTTGATCTTCTTCTTTATCACAGAGTTTTGAGATGTCTTGTTGCTATAGATTTGAAGATTGGTGAATTTACACATGCTGACGCAGGGCAGATGAACCTTTATGTCAATTATATTAAAGACAAGGAAAAACTTCCTGAAGAAAACGACCCTGTGGGTTTAATCCTCTGCACAGGCAAAAAGAAAACTGTAGTTGAGTATGCTTTGGGCGGAATGAACAACATGATATTTGCCTCAAAGTATAAATTACAACTGCCTAACCCTAAACTCTTAAAAGCAGAAATAGAGCATGAAAGGCAGAGACTTGTGGAAATGAAAATCATAAGAGATGTAAAATGATACTGTCTAAATAGCAGAATAAATAAAAATCTAATTTAGGTTAAAATTAAAACCATGATTGGTTCATTAAGAGGAAAGCTCATTTCAAGAAGGCCCGATAATGTCATCGTGGAAGCCGGCGGTGTGGGGTATCAGGTAAATGTCCCTTTAAGCATACTCTCGAATCTTCCGGCAGAAGGTAGCACAGTTTTTCTGAATATCTATACTCATGTCCGTGAAGACGCGCTCCAGTTATACGGATTTGCAACCGAGGATGAAAAAAGGATATTCACCACCCTTCTCGGCGTAACAGGCATAGGCCCGAAGATGGCGTTAAACATACTCTCAGGAATATCACATGATGATTTTATGCATGCAATGGAAAAAGAGGATGTTGCGCTCTTATGCCGGATACCCGGGCTTGGCAAGAAAACAGCGCACAGGTTAATACTTGAACTGAGGGAAAAGCTCCCCCGGGCAGAGAAATCCAGAGACAGGCTTTTTGAAGACACGCTTTCAGCGCTTGTTAATCTCGGGTATAAAAAATCAGAGGCGATAGAGTCGCTTGAGATAGCTTACAAAAAAGGATATAAGGATATAGAAACTTTACTAAAAGAATCTTTAAAATATCTTACAGGGAGTGAGCAGACATAGAGGAGAATTAAAATTAAGAACATGGGATTAATTTTATGATACGTAAAGATGACTCACCTCAGCGAGTCGCCCGAGGCGACCAGCCTGACTCCGAACAGCTCGGAGTCATTAAAGAGGAAGACTTAACCTATGAACTCAATCTGCGGCCAAAGGCATTCAGCGATTTTGTAGGACAGGAAAAGATAAAGGAAAATCTCGGAGTATTCATCACTGCTGCAAGGCAGAGGAATGAGCCTTTAGACCATGTCCTTTTCTGCGGGCCTCCGGGGCTTGGAAAGACGACCCTTGCAACGATAATCGCAAATGAGCTTAAGGTAAACATCAGGTCAACATCAGGACCTGTGCTTGAAAGGCAGGGAGACCTCGCTGCAATACTTACAAACCTTTCAGACTTTGACATCCTCTTCATAGACGAGATACACCGCCTCCCGAGGATAGTGGAAGAGGTTCTTTATCCAGCAATGGAGGATTACCAGCTTGATATAATCATCGGGCAGGGGCCTAATGCAAGGACACTGAAATTAAGCCTGCCCAAATTTACTTTGATAGGCGCAACAACAAGGACTGGGCTTCTCACATCTCCCTTACGAGACAGATTCGGAGTAATAAACAGGCTTGAATTTTATGGGCACTCTGAACTTAAAAAAATCGTGCTGAGGTCTTCAGGGATTATCGGCATAGAGATTAAGGATGATGCCGCGCTTGAGATTGCACTGCGCTCAAGAGGCACGCCGAGGATTGCAAACAGGCTTCTCAGAAGGATAAGGGATTTTGCGCAGGTGAAAGGAGACGGTGCAATTGATATGAAGATAACAAAAGACTCTCTTCTTGCCCTTGATGTTGATGAAAAGGGCCTTGATGACATAGACAGGAAACTCCTCTCTATAATTATAGAGAAATTCAGCGGCGGGCCGGTTGGCGTAGATACTCTTTCGGCAGCATTGAGAGAGGACAAAGAGACAATAGAAGATGTCTATGAGCCTTATCTCCTTCAGGAAGGTTTTCTTGAAAGAACTCCGAGAGGCAGATTTGCCACAAAGCATGCATATCAGCATCTCGGGATAAATATACCTAAGGGGCTGTTCTGAAATAATGAAAATAGCCATTACCGGACTTGCGAATTCAGGAAAGACAACAATCTTTAATGCCCTGACAGGCTTAAACCTTGAGACGACAATATATCCAACTCTCACGGCAGAGCCTCATCCCGGTGTTGTAAAGGTCCCTGATTCAAGGATTGAAAAACTGGCAGCGATTTATAAACCGAAGAAAACAACATACGCCACAGTAGAATACATTGATTATATAGGCATTACAAAAGGCGATATTGAGCAGAACAGAAAAGTATCTGACCTCATAAAGGACGTTGATGCTGTAGTCCATGTTGTCAGAGGTTTTGAGGATGAATCAATAGTTCATCCGATGGCAAATGTAAACCCTGTCCGTGATGCTGAGACTGTAGAGCTTGAGATGATTTTCGGAGATATTGAACTTGTTGAAAAAAGGCTTGAGAGGATGGAGCAGGGGAAAAAGAGAGGCAAGAAGCCTGATGAGACAGAAAAGAAAGTTCTTGTTAAATGCAAAGAGGCGCTGGAAAAGGAGACCGCTCTCAGAGACATGGGCTTTTCAGAGGAAGAGCAAAAGACCATAAGAAACCTCCAGTTCATGTCAATAAAGCCTGTGGTTATTGTTTTAAATGTTTCGGAAAAAGATTTGAATTCTGAAGAGACTGCTGGAACAACTTCCGAACTTCAGAAATTCTTCAAAGGCAAACAGGTAAAAGTATTAACCCTCTGCGGTAAGATTGAGATGGAGATTGCGCAGTTGTCTCCGGAAGAGGCAGAGGCATTTCTTAATGACCTCGGTATCCATGAGCCTGCATTAAACAGATTAATCCATGTCTCGTACGACCTCCTTGGTCTTATCTCATTTCTTACAGTTGTAGAGGATGAGGTCAGGGCATGGACAATAAAGAAAGGCACAGATGCGCAGAAGGCGGCAGGAAAAATTCATTCTGACATTGAGCGCGGATTCATAAGGGCAGAGGTTGTATCATTTGATGATTTCATATCACACGGCAGCATGTCTGCCGCGCGTGAAAAAGGGCTTCTGAGGCTTGAAGGTAAAACTTACGAAGTAAAAGACGGGGATATAATCAATTTCAGGTTTAATGTGTGATGGCAATTTCAATTCATTTTCATTGACTGCTTTACTGCCTTATGTGATAATTAGGCATGATAAAGTATGAAAAGCTGCCCAAAAATATCTTATCAAGAATTCAGAATTTGAAGAATGTCCTTCTTCAAGATGACAATATTGTGTTTGCATATCTGTTTGGCGGTTTAACCAAAGGAGAGGTAAAAGACCTTTCTGATATAGATATCGCAGTCTACTTGAAAGATACCGGCAATCTCGCAGGCTATAAGCTCCAGCTTTTTGACAGGCTTTCAAACGCCCTTGGGACATCAGAACTTGACCTTGTGATGCTTAATACCGTGTCTCTCAGCATTGCCGGCAGAATACTTCAGAACAAAAAACTTCTTATTGACAAGGAACCATTCAGGCGTCATATATACGAATCAGTAACATTAAGGGAATTTTTTGATTTCAAGGTCAAAGAAGACGCCTTTTTTGCAAGGAGATACGGAATTGGTTGATAAGAATGTTGTCCTGAGAAAGATTTCAGAACTTGAGACGTATCAAAAACAGATTGAGGAGTTTTCTGATATAACAATTCAGGAGTATAAGTCTGATTGGAAACTTCAGCGAATTATTGAAAGGACATTACAGATGATGATAGAGACATGTGTAGACATAGCTCATCACATCATCTCTGATAAGGACATGAGACCGCCGACAAGTTATGCCGACACTTTTAATGTCCTGCTTGAAAACAATATTATTGAGCCGGAGTTATATGCAATTATGGATAAGATGATTAAATTCAGGAATATTGTTGTCCACAGATATGAAGATGTTGATACTGAAATTGTAGTGACAATTATTAAAAAGCATATCGGAGATTTTAAGAATTTTGAAGAGGCAATATTAAAATACTTGAAAACAGAAAATAAGTAGAGGAACTGGCAGAGGGGTTGGGGGATATTAAGGAGTACTTACATCTTGCGTCTCTAATCAGCAGGCATTGACGCAGCGCTTATCGGGACATCATTCATGGAAGCAAAGGATATAGGGAGGAAGATAGAGAAACTTTTCGATTTTTAAAAAGACGGATTTTGCACTTCTGCTCTATGGCACTTTTGGACTTTGGGACTATGGAACTTATCTCGTCGAAGACCTTATGGTTATGACCTGCGGTAAAATGTGTGCTAAAGCCTTAAAGCACGCACTTGAGAAGGAAAAGGAGATGTTGGTGGTAATGGTTGAGTGGGTTTATAGGGGTTAAAGAAGGCTTAAATGAGTTGAGTAAGGTCTTTTACAGATAGAAAAATAAAGTCTAAAATTTAGACCAGAAAATCTAATATTTAGAAATTTCCACAAATGATAAATCTAAAACCCTTATATTTCATAGAGTTCTTTATTTCTGGATGCTGGCATTAGATTTGCTTAATATATTAATGTGGTGACTTTATTTATGGCTGACTATCCAAATAAATATATGAGTTTCCCGAATATAGAGAAAATTCTGGAAGAAAGACTGCCGCCTGAAACTTTCGCTAAATTTCAATCCTGGCATAAAGAATATAGAAAAAATCGGTGGTATGAGAATAATGAGTTTGACTTCTTAAAATCTATTAGAAGATTTTTTATGAGGACATTTGAGTCTACCCGTGAGGTTTCATCTCTTGGAATAGGACTTACGATTTTTGAATCTCTCCTTCAGCAAAATGCCGCAGATAAAAACTATATTCTAATACATACAGCTTATTTTTATGAACACATAGAACACCCCGAAAAAGCAGATGAATGTATAAAAATGGCATTGCATTTTTCTACGGATACACCAGTTATTATAGAAAAAATTGGTAACTTCTATCGCCATCTCGCTGAGAAACAATTTAAAAATCCAGTAGAAAGGGCAGCCTTTGTTTTTCAAGCTCTTACGGAAAATGCCAATTACAAGGAAATAATTGACCAGCAACTCAAAACGATAGAAATTAAAGTTATTTATGAACAACTTAAAATTTTAACTGGAAACGATGCACAACATTTAGCCTCAAGAATCATGGATAATGCAGAGATTTTATTCCGTTTAAGAGATTTGATAGATAGCTTGTTAGATGGAATGAGGCAATTGGTTAAGGACAAACAAATCAAAGCTGATGCAGGATATTTCGACGGAGTAATAAGGAAATCCATGGCAAACGCTAGCAAAGAATTCCGCAAAAAAAGGGGAGAGACTGAACTCTCAAATGAATGCACACTGCTAAGGATAAAGTGTTCTGAAATTCTATCTATAAAAAGAGGCGAAGCTGACATCAATAATTTTACTAACTTTTATGATATGGCGAACGACCTCAATGCTGCGAAAGAACAGAATCTTCACTTGCTTGATGATGCGAAGAAATACTATGAGAATTATGAAGCATATATAGAAAAAGCCATTTTACTGGGTGAAGAAGCAATCAAAAACACCAAACCACAGGACAGGAATGGACCGAAATTTTATAGTTCACTTGCAGATGCTTATCATTTGAGGGGGAATCTTAAAAGAGAGAAAAAGCAGCCATCATCTGAGGATTATCAAAGAGGCATTGAACTTTTTAAGGCTCTTGGAGATGTGGTTTATACTAATAAAAAATACCTTGATTGGGATGTTGAACGATTAGCCGAATGTTACTTTTTCCGCAGCGACTATAAATCTGCAATTAAGGAATATGAGATTCTTTTTGAGAAATCAGACACCAAAAAATATCAGGCTGCTTTAGGTCTTGGCAATGTTCATGATGCGATGGGAGAGTTTTTGAGCGCTAAGGTGTGGTATCTGGAATGCCTGAAGATTAGTAAAAGCGACCCTGCTGCCTACGACAAACTCATTCACCTCCACAGAAAACATGGCTATTATGAAGACACCATTGAATGGCAGAAAAAGATGATTGAGATTAGATTAGGGGATTTGGACTTTCAATATTTCCGTCTCGGAATTCTATACGAAGAAAAGGGCAATGTTGAAGAGGCAATTAAAATCTTTAGATACATTGTTACAGAACGGCAGCCCGATAGCTTGAGATCACTTGATCACCTCATATCGCTTTTGATGTTAAAAGAAGAGTCTGAAGATTATCAGGAGGCTATTAAATGGTTAGGAAAGAAGATAGAACTATCAACGAAATTGGTGTGGGATTATTGCCGGTTAGGTGATTGTTATCTATCCCTAAATAATGATTCTACCGCATTTGAGTATTATGAGAAGGCGCTTGCTATAGATCCTACAGCACTTTCATCTCTACAGAGAATAGCAAAATGGCACGAATTGAAAGAACAGTATAGTAAATCTGTAGAACTCGTCAAGAAAATGATAGAGATAGTAGGCGATGAAAAATCCGATGGACATTATAAGTGGTTAGGGGATTTATACTGGAAGCTTAAAGATAAAGGCCCTGCTATTGATGCCTATTACAACTCTCTTAGAATTAAACCCGAGCAAACTGAAATATACGATAGAATTGGAAAAAATACAGGGATAGTCCCAACTCAATTTTTAATTGAAAGGGTTAGTGAACTTGAAAGCCAATACGAAAAATCTCCATCTCCTGATCTGGCTACAGAAATTGTAACCCGCTATATTAGTATACAGGACGAACAACATGCAAATAAGGCATTTAAGTTCTTACCTAAGAGCGTTTATAAACCTGAAAGCTATGACTATTATGAGAAGTCAGCCAAAATCTATGAAAACCTGAAGCAATATGATTCAGCTATAAAGACACGACAGAAAATCAATGCATTAGACTCTCTTGAACCTTACTTAAGATTAAGGAATCTCAGAGCCATTGCGGAGCTTATCAGTGGAAAAAGATTATATCGCCATTATCACATTAAATTAAATTGTGTTAAAGAGATGGAAGACTTTATAGAAAAGGCAATCCCTGATGAAATCTTTACAGAAGAAATTGATGTAGATAAGGAAGAGAAAATTCAGGAAGCTATATACACCTTCCGGTATGAGATGCACTATCTTGCTAATCATTATTCAACGAATGGCTATTATTCAAGGGCCCATGGGTATGTCCGAAGGTTATTAAGATGTAGAAAGTATAACCTCCAAAATGACAGGGTCTATCTCCAGACAGAAGCTAATATATTTTTTGCAGAGAACAGATTTGATGATGCTGAAAAAGTTGCAAATAGGATAATTAGAATTGAAGGGGAGGACTCGCATGCACTCTTTCTTCTGGGAAAAATCTTCAAGCGTAAAAAGGAGTTCCTTAAGGCAATTGAATATTTTGAAAGATCTTATAAAGCCTCTAATGGCAGAGTAGATGCATTAGACCAGATAGGTGCAACCTATCGTGAATGGGCAAAGGAGTCAACATTAACAGAACCTGAAAAGGCAGAAATAAAGCAAAAGGCAACTAAGTGCTATGAGTCCATTCTTAATCAACAGCCTGATAATAGATTCACACTCTATGGGCTTGCAAAATCCTATCTTCTGGAGCCTCTGACAAATGGATACATTTATAAAGCTAAACAATGTCTTATAGGCATTTTAAAATCAGATATTGGTTCTAAGTCCCACATAAGTCATAAAGACATTGATTGCAAGGTTATAAAAGAGCTTCTTTATCTCTGGGCAAAACACTATGATGATACGATTGCAAAAATACTTTCAGGCAAAAGTCAATTAATTGAACATTTAGACACTTTTACCCATTCTTTTATAGCGAAAGAAATTGTTGAAATAGCCAAAGGCGAAAACATTTTTTCGCAACACATTGTGGATAAATTTAAAAATGTCTTCTCAGAAAATCAAAGTAAAGGTATCCGAAAGACTATCTGCCAGTATTTAATGAAGCATATAATCTTCAGATGCTACCAATCAGCCAGCTTGGGAGAGTTGCAGACCCTTATAAAAGAAGCTGTTGAACTAATCTTGATGCCAGCCTATAAAAAAAGGAAAGCACAGGGGGATGCTGTGGAATATTTATCGGAATTTTTAGGCTCGGAGATGCTTTCATATTTGGAGTTCTTGGGAGATAAAACTTACATTGAAATCAGAGAGTTAGAGGATTTGGTCTGGGCATTGGATGAAGAAAAGTCTGATAGTGTTTTTCAAACTGCTCCTTTAATAAAGCAAAAACTTCCATACCTTAAGGATAAATTGGATGACATCTCATTTTCTTTCACTGAGACAGTAGATATCTACGGGATACTCAGAGAGAAACAAAGAACTTATCTTAATCGCCTTGGCGAAAATATCACCTTAATCGCAAATATACCAGAGATTAAAGATGTTTATGTCTCACAAACTGCATGGAAAAAAGTTGATGATTTCATTTTTGAAATTATTGATACTCCTAAGAAATCAGGCATCAGCGGATTGTATAAACTTATTGCGGAACATGATAGACAGATTGTTTCCTTATCAGTTATTGCAGAATTTCAAGATTCACAAGAGGAGCGGGCGATAATAATTTCAGATATTAAAGGTATTTTTCAGAAAAAATATCCTGAACTATATAACAAGGGTGTAAAGGTATCTTTTAAATCTCATGCCGATGGGTTTAGCATAGGGATCCCCTTTGAGAGAAAAGAGAGATTTTTAGAGCCTTTTAAATTTAACGATATTCTGAATTTTCTTGAAAGCTGCTATCCATTGCCGCCTGCCAGGATTAGTGAAGTTTACAAATATATAGAAAGGGACATTAGACTGGAAGAATTGAATATTCAGGAAAAGATTGTAAGCCACTTGCTCTCTCAAGTAGGGACTTTATTATCCAAGGCAAAGAATAAGTTTAACCTATTTCTGAAAGAGCCTCATGAACTTCCAAAGCTTATCAATCCTAAACTTACTCATGATGAAATGAGAATAAAAATTCGCAATATCAAAGAGACATTCAGAAACAGGTTCTTTTTTCTAAGAAGTTTTCGTTACTCAGAAACAGAGAAAGAAGAGGAGGTTTTTTCTCTTGACAAAGCTATAAAAGCTATAGCAGATACTGTTGTGGAATACAGGCATATCCCAATTAGAAATTTGCAGGTAAATACCACTTTTGAGGTTGAAAAGGATAAGATATTTCTTTTCAGGGGTTACCGTGAGCATATAGAGTATATTATTAGAAACCTCCTTTCAAATGCTTATAAGGCAATAGATGAAAAACTACGCCATACTACCTTTAAGCCTGAAATTAAAATCTCCCTCCATAAAGAAGGGAAAAATTATGAGATTCTATTTTCTGATAATGGTATTGGTATGCCAAGCGGTTATAAAGTAAAAGATTTGATGATAAATTCCAAGCAAAGAACAGGGACAGGAATCGGGCTCAATATAATTCAACAAATAGTAAACCACTATAGAGGCGAATTTGAGATTTTCAAAAGTGAAAATGGGGCAGGTGCTGCGTTCATTATTAAACTGCCTGTGCCAAAGGAGGAATAGAAGTGAAAAAGCATACAAAAAAGTTTGGACTTTTGATTGTTGATGATGATGCAAAACAGCGACAGCTCTATAAGGAGTATCTGAGCGACCCTCAAGAAGGGCATTACCTATTAAAAAATACATGGGATTCTGTAGAGGAATGTGAGGATGCCGAGACTGCTTTACAATACATAAAAGAATATGTGAAAACAAACGATTATCACCTCCTTGTTATCGCTGATGCGTATATGCCGCCGTATTGTGATGGCAATGAAGCGTTTGCTGAACTTTTTGGGGGTCTTTGGTTAATAGATGAGGTAAACAGGGATAAATATCTTAAGGAGTGTGTAACCATTCTGCTTGTTACATATTATAATGATAATGAACATATAAAGCCTTACAGGAATGGAGACATAAATGAATTTCAATGGGATGAGAACAAAGATTATTTCTTTCTAGAAAAACCTTATCCACAAAGTGAAGTTCCTATACAAGCTGAAGCCTTAGCAAAGTGGCAGGAGGAACATGAGAAAGAAACAAGAGACGAACTGTACTCCAAGACATTTGAGGCTATCTTGAAAATAATAGAACCTAAAAAGAACGAATTGAAAGGTCAAGAAAACATCATAGGGCAGTCAGACAGGATGCAGGAGGTCTTCGGGGCTGTTCACAGCGTGGCGCCTTCAAAAGCAAATGTGCTTTTGCGCGGGGAAAGCGGAACAGGCAAGGAGCTTATTGCAAAGGCGATACATTATATGAGCCCGAGGGCAAAGGGGCCGTTTATAAAATTCAACTGCGCCTCTATACCTGAAGGACTCCTTGAGTCTGAACTCTTTGGTCATGAGAAAGGTGCATTCACAGGTGCTGCAAAAGAAAGAATAGGTAAATTTGAGTATGCTAAAAACGGAACAATTTTCCTTGACGAGGCAGGAGATATGAGTCCTTCCACTCAAGCTAAGGTTCTTCGTGTCTTACAGGAAAAGGAATTCGAGAGACTTGGTAGCAATAAACCTATAAAGATTGATGTTCGTATTATTGCTGCTACAAATAAGAATTTACAGGAAGAAATAAAGGCAGGGAGATTCAGAGAAGACCTTTATTACCGCTTAAATGTAGTCCCAATATTTCTGCCGCCTTTGAGGGAAAGAAGAGAAGACATCCCTCTGCTTGTGAATCACTTTCTGGATAAATATAATAAAGAAAACCTGAAATCTATCTCCATCGCATCTGATGCTTTAAATGCACTTACAAATTATGACTGGCCCGGAAATGTAAGAGAACTTGAAAATATAATAGAAAGATTTGTAGTTTTGTCATCTGGAGATAAGATTACTGCTGACGATCTTAAGCAATGGTTGTCTCAAGAATCAATTATATCAATGGTAGAATTCAAAGGACAATGTTCCTATAAGGATGTAGAGAAAGCACATCTTAGATACCTGCTTGAGCAAAATAATTGGAATGTTGACAAAGTCGCCAAGACCTCAGAAGTTAGTAGAGCAAACGTCTATAACAAAATAAAAGAGTATGGCTTGAATAACAAGTAACATCTTTTTGTTGCCTTTCTATAATTTAGATACAAAATCTATTTTTTAGAATTTTAAAAACGGAGTGAAAATGAAAACCCTGAATTTTTCAGGGTTTTTTATTGCCCAGATACTGGCATGTTTCTTTCTATATGTAGCGTAAAGGCAAAAAAGAAAGGAGGAGGGAATATGCAATTAGGAAAGCTAAGCAATTTTTTCTGGAGAGCGGTTTTTACAGTCTCTTATACTGCTGTAGTTTTGCCGTTTGCTGTGAACTTCCTCAAAAGCATTGCGAGTCCGTCGTCAACGGAAACTCTGATGCTGATGATTCCTCTCGGGGACGCTCACAACTTTATGCTTCCGGTTTTTTTAGTCTGTTTTGAATTCGCCAGCATTCAACTTGCCTGTTCGTTCTGGGCGATGAAGCATCATATTAATAGGTATCTCATTCTCATCATCTTTTTAGCATGTCAGGCATTTGCTGTTACATCCGTATATTATGACATCCGAATTAAAGATTTTCAGACCATGAAAAATACAGTTGACATCGCAAGAACTGAATCTGTTGAGTCTCTGAGAAATACGGTATCAGGGCTAAAAGAACAAGCCGCAACAGTTTCTGCTGAATTAAACAAAATCAGGCGTGACAGGGACAGCAATGACATCGCTATTGACAAATGGTTGGCTCGGATGAGTAAAGAGAAAATTTCTGTAAACAAAGAACCCATAAGAGTAGAGATACAGAACAAAGAAAGATTCCGCGAGAAACGTGAGCGAGAGATAGATGATTTAATTAAGCAAAAGAGAGTGCTTGATGATGACCTTAAAAAGAAGCAAAGTGAGTTGGAAGCCTACATCAAAGATGAAAACAAGGGTTTGAAATACAAATCGGAGCTCGAGTTTATTGTAAAAGAGGTTTTCACCTACAAAGGCGGATTTGCAGCCGCTTTTGTCAGTCTTTTCCCAATAAGTATTTTAGGGGTCGCTTTCATATTGCCGAAAAATTCAAATGCAGATGCCGGAGTGCTTTCATCATTTGACTTGAAAGAACATCTCCGCAATGCCGCCTCACTTCCTGAAAACATGCACTTCAATTATGTAAAGTTATTGGTTCCTTCTTTGGATGCCTATCTTTCGGCTCTCAAGGCTTCCAAAAAGATCCTTAATGAAAACGACGCCCTGAATCTTCATACCTCGCTTATCAGACAAATAATAAACGAAGTAAAGGGACTTCAGGAGCAGATCGCATTGAGCAAGTTAGAGGAGAACTCAAAGAGCTACATGCTCAATGAGCTTAATAACTTATTAAACCAGCAACTAACAGTAAAGGAGGAAATGAGCCATGTCTAAAACAAATTTTAACCTGCCAACAACGGGTAATACGGGGAGCGTTACAACAAAAAGTCACCTTCCTGCACAAACACAGCAGATGAGTTTCACAGTCGAGGAACTTCTTGCCAAGATTGATCAGGTGAAAAGTGCAGGCTTCGGACCGGAGCCGGCTTTGTTTGATTTAATAACATCCCCCGGTGCTCGGGAACTGAAAAGGACAATTGAGGATGCCAAAGCAAGCGCAGTCCGTGCCAGGAGAGAACTTATTGACGGGTTGGCGTCTTGCATCGTTGTCTATGTTGACACCCACAAGGCCGATTTGAAAATCAGAGGTTCTGCCTTTGTGACAACGACACTTGTCACCTTGACCGGGAAACTCAACGCCATCGTTGAATCAGTTATCACAAGTTTTTTCGAGACGTATTCTCGAACTGTCGAGGATTATGAAAGGATTCCGAATCTTACAGATGACGTACGACAGGAACTCCGCCAGAATGCCTTAGACAGAGCAAGAAGGATAGCAGAACTCAGCCAGTCCTCCTTCTTTGA
>JAHILQ010000303.1 GCA_018896985.1 Nitrospinota bacterium | reverse complement strand
TAAAAATACTTTCTTCCTCATTATAAATTGGGATAATAATGCTTAATTTCATAATGGTTTAATAAAAAGTAAAATATTTTTAACTCTTTCCGTCCAAGTATATTTCTGAACATTTTGCCATGCTTCTATTAGAATTTTAGCAGAAAAATCATCTTTTTTCAACGCGCTCATAATTCCCTCTGCTAAAGCGCGCGAATTGTCTGGCTCAACTAAAACCGCATTGTTTTCGTTAAGAATTTCCCTCAAAGAAATCAAATCAGAAGCGACAATTGGTCTTTGGCTTGCCATATACTCAAACATTTTCATCGGCGAAGTCCAACTCTTGGAAATTTCCTCTTTGCCAGAATTAGGCAGAACCAAAACATCGGCTGCTTTCAGATAATATGGAATTTCAGAATAAGGCCTGTGTCCCAAAATTAAAATATTATTTAAATTTTTGTTTTTATCTCTAAATCTTTCTTCATCCTCTTTAGTCCCGCCAACAAAAACAACAATTGTGTCTTTTTCTAAAAATTTAGACGCGTTAGCCAATATTTGCGCTCCCTTCCATTTATATAAATGGCCACTATAAAGAACAATTTTTTTGTTTTGGGGCAAGTTTAATTTTTTTCTTGCCTCATCTTTTAAAATATCTATATCAAACTTACCTATATCAACCCCGTCTGGCGCGACTAAAATCTTATTCTCCGAAATCCCCTTTTCAATTAGAGATTTTTTTAATTGTTTGGTTATGACAATAACGGCTTTCGCTTTTTTGAAAACCCTTTTGTGTAGAAAAAGATGTTTTGGCAAGTAATGAAGCTCTAAAATAAGATTTTTCTTAAAGAAAGATATTAGATACAAAAGAAAAGAATCCCGAGAATAAATAATATCTGTTTTTTTGAATAATAAATAAAAAAATGCCGAAATAGAAAACGATAAACTTTGGACCCAAAAAAATATTTTAGGAATATTTAAAAAAATGAAATCCAAAGAAAATATTTTTTTAATTTTAAAACTCTTTTTTACGCCATAAAAATCAAAAGAATTTTCTTTGATTTGATTAAACCGCCACGGCAAAACTAATTCCAATTCTACTCCGGCATTTCCAAACGCCTCGCACATTTTCATAATTTGAATGCCGTGCGCTTTTTCTGTCGGTATTCTTGCATTAGTTAAATAAACAAGTTTCATTTTTTTAAGATATAAAAATGATGATACTGATTTTCAAAAGGGACAAAGTCATTTTGAATTTCAAAATATTTTTTGATAATGTTTCTTATTTTCCTTGGTGAATACCCCTTTTTGCCTATTTCCCAATAATGAACTCTGCCTGATTTATGTTTTGGATGATAAGGAATCTTAAAGACAATTTTAATCTCTTTAATAAAAGGAATTTTAAAACTAATTTTAATCGGCGGACCAAAATGCGGCAAACTCAAAACGACATATTTTTTAGTTACCCTTTTTAATTCTAAGAGCGCCTTTTCGAAATCTTTAAAAGGTAAATGTTCTAAAATCTCCGCGCATAAAACAACACTAAATGAATTATTATCTATGGGCATTTTCATGACATCGGCTATAAAATCAGGCCTCAAATCCTCGCTAATATCCAGGGTTTTTACTTTTAACCCCTGTTTTTTCAAATAATCAGCCACTGTCCCATTTCCGATGCCAATTTCCAAAACTGTTTTTGGTCTCAATTTCAAAACTTCGTCTATTTGATGCCAATAACTTGTCCACCTATCTTTATAATCATATTTGAAAAAATTATAGTGTTTATCCATTAATAATTATTTTTTAGCGATAATAAAATAACCAAGCGGGCAAGGATGAAGTTTTTTAATTTTTTTAGGAATTAACTTATCAAATAACAACGCCTTACTAAAAGCAATTAATCTTATGAAATTAAATATAAAAAAATTATGTAACAAATATACAATTACTGAAAATCTTTCTCCATAAGGAATAATTTCAAAATCAGAAAAACCGCTTTTTCCCAGCGCTCTTTCCAACCCCTGCGAAGTCAGCCGCCTAAAATCATTTGGCTCCCTGGCCTCGTTGAAAATAAAAGGCGAACTAATGAATAAACGACCTCCTTTTTTTAAAACTCGATGAATCTCTTTGAGCAATTTTTTCGGATTTTTGATAATATAGATAACATTAAAAAGAAAAATATTATCTATTGAATTATTATCTAAGGGCAGTGACTGATTTAAATCAATTTTTAAATCTGGCGACTTGTCTAAATTATAATCCGCTCTAATTATCTTAATTTTTTTAAAATCTAGATATTTATAATAACTTGGATTGCTTCCAGCCGCCAAATCAATGCAAATACCCTTTAATTCTCGGCAATGTTCTTGAACACGCCAATTAAAAAGAATCCGCGCTATGCTTTTGCCTTGAAAAACCTGCTTAATAAAATCAAAAAATTTCATAAATTTGCTCTAAATTGGACAAAAGAAGTTGTTGAATTAACAGAAACGCTTTTTAATTTAAATAAATTATCTCCTTGATTCACTTTCCCCCCTTCAACCGTCCGAGCTGCTTTAAAACC
>JAHILQ010000286.1 GCA_018896985.1 Nitrospinota bacterium | reverse complement strand
CTTACTGATATGAATTCAGTCCCAGTCCCCCTTAATAAAGGGGGATCAAGGGGGTTGTCCCCACATTGCCCTTCGCCTTCATTAAATGCCTTACAAATATATTCGGCAATCCTTTTTGTAGCGCCCATGACGCTTGTCGGCGTTACTGCCTTATCTGTGGAAATCAGAATAAATTTTTTGGCATCATATTTCACCGAAGCCCTTGCAAGCAGATATGTGCCGAACATATTAACCTTCACGGCTTCCTTGGGATTATATTCCATCATAGGCACATGTTTATAAGCAGCCGAATGGAACACAAGCTGCGGACGGAATGTTTTGAAA
Organism: Nitrospinota bacterium; assembly: GCA_018896985.1. Classification (GTDB taxonomy): domain Bacteria; phylum Nitrospirota; class Thermodesulfovibrionia; order Thermodesulfovibrionales; family UBA1546; genus UBA1546. The sequence continues at coordinate 2,078 of JAHILQ010000286.1, read as the reverse complement.
ACTTCTTCAATTCTACCCTCGTCTCTGATATCTCCTGTTATAAAAAAGAGCTTTTCCTTCAGATGAGGAAAGACTCTCATCAATTTCAAATGCATATTGTGGAGCTCTGTCTCATCTATATCAAAGAGAATTACTTTCTGCGGCTGAAAGGCGCACACCTGCATTGCTATCTCAGAACCTATGGAACCGCCTGCCCCTGTAATAAGAACACATGTATTTTTTAAAAATATTTCTATTTCGTCATAATTTACTTCTACTGCCTGGCGTCCTATAAGGTCTTCAATGTGTATATCTTCAAGGCTCTTCAGATTTATATCAGGTTTATGAAAATCATAGATTCTTGGGACAATCTTGACAGTGCCTATCTTATTCTCTTTTGCCAGACTGTGAATATTCATGAGAACCTTGTGATTCAATGATGGAATAGCAATAATGACCGCCTCTGCACTATATGCAATGATAGCCTTCTTTAAGTCGTCAGTAGCGCCAAAAACCTTTATGCCATGTATATAAGCTCCAACCTTTGTTGGATTATCATCAAGCAGTGCAACAGGATAAAAGTCAGCAAAACCCTGTCTTGCCATATCCCTGATTATCATTTCCCCTGTATTGCCTGCGCCGATAATAAGAGTCTTCAACGCTGACTGAGAACGGTTATCTTTTTTGAAAACCTCCAGATACAGCCTTTTGGATATCCGCAGAAGGCATATCAAAAGGAATGTTATATTAAAATCAATCAGAAAGACGCTTCTTGGAATTGACAGAGGAGTAATACTCCGAAAAACCAGAAACAATACCGCCTCAGAGAGACTCACGGCAAAGAAGATATTGAAAAGATCACGCAGCCCTACAAAACGCCATGTAAACTGATACAGCCTGAAACCCACAAAAGACACAAGTTTTACTGCAAGAAAAAAGGGAAGGGCAGAATAAATAACCGCATAGTAATTGGAAGGAATAGAATAATCAAAGCGGAGGAAGAAAGACAAATAAAGTGAAGCTGCAATGATAACGGAATCAAAGATAAAGAACAACAAAAAACGTTTTAATTTAGAAGGGTTTAATAATCCTGTCATAGGATATCCATAAACGATGGTTTTAAATTATAACACAAATTAGTGAAGTTTAATGGTTAACCCCTTCGCTCCGTATTACCTTTAAAAAGGTCATGAACAGAATTTTCAAATCAAATAAAAATGAGCAGCGCTTGAGATAGTATTCATCAAAATCAACTTTGACCGGAATCGGAATATCATCCCGACCATTTATCTGTGCCCACCCGGTCAGACCAGGAGTAAGTATATGTACACCTTTTTCATTACGTAAAGCTACCAGATCATCCTGATTAAACAAGGCCGGTCTTGGCCCAACAAAGCTCATATCACCTTTTAATATGCTAATAAGTTGCGGCAGTTCATCCATGCTTGATTTGCGCAAAAACTTCCCAATGGGTGTCAGATGTTGGTCTGGGTTGGATAACAAATGAGTCGCTACGGCCATGGTATCAATATTCATTGTCCGAAACTTCGGCATTTTAAAGACAATATTATTTTTTCCAATCCTATCCGACCAATACAAGCCCGGGCCTCTGGAAGTCACCTTCACCAGCAGGGCAATGATCAGCATCGGGATGCTGGATATAATAAGTAGAAACAAAGACATTGTAAAATCGAATAACCTTTTCATAACCCTTTTTACGCCTCAAGACTCTGAAGCCAGATGCCGGCCTTTTTGACATGGATGCCGTCGAGAAACAGCTCCCTTTTCAGATTCTTTACAAGAAGAATAGGCTTTGTTTCTTTTACAAAAAAGCCGGAAAAATGTTTAAGAAAGGCAATCTCCGTATCCGCCAGTTTGGTCTCGACAAGCCATTCCGCTCTCCCATCCCGCACCGTCAGAAAATCTACTTCCCTTTTTTCCTTATCCCTCACGTAATGAAGCGCGCACTTCTCCCCTGCCGTATCCTCAAGAAAATGGAGCCGCTTCAGAAGAGCGCAGGCAACGGCATTCTCAAACCTTGCCCCCTCATCTTCCTTCACAAAACCCGTATCATAAAAATAGATTTTAGGCTGCTTGAT
>JAHILQ010000285.1 GCA_018896985.1 Nitrospinota bacterium | reverse complement strand
CCTGTGTTACTCTGTGTTACTCCCCTGTGTTACTCCTGTGTTACTCCCCTGTGTTACTCCCCTGTGTTACTCCTGTGTTACTCCCCTGTGTTACTCCTGTGTTACTCCCCTGTGTTACTCCTGTGTTACTCCTGTGTTACTTACCTGTGTTACTTACTGAAAAACAGGATTCTGCAGGTATCGCGATGACAGATAAAGAGATTACAGGCAGGCTGATTTCTCTGATTTCGGAATATACGGCTGACTTAAAAGAGGTCGCCGGGTTATACAGGAGATTTTCAGATTTCAGGGCGGATAAAAAAATCCAGCGCTATGTTGAACGGACACTCCAGATAGGCATTGAGGCATGTCTTGACCTTGCCAATCATATTATTTCAGCAAAGGGTTTCCGCGAGCCTTCAAGCAATGCTGATGCTTCTATGTGCTATGTGAAAATAAGATAATTCCAGCAGCCTTCTTCAATAAACTGAAAGACATGGCAAGTTTCAGAAACCTGATGGTTCATAATTATGCTAAGGTGGACATTGCAAAGGTTTACGGAATTTTGAAAAGGCATCTAAAGGATTTGGATATATATCTTGGCTATATCGTTAAGTTTCTTGAGAAAGATAAGGCTGCAGAAAGAAAGAGGCATAAGAGAATATGATAAAAAACACATCCGGCCTCTCCATCAATGCAACTGTAATGATTATGATGATACTTGCGCTTTTTACCTGAAAGGGGAAAAGAAAGGGGAAAAGGGGACGGTTGTACTAGCTCACTAATTCGGTAACTTTCTGGAGTTTATCAAAAGGTGTTTCATAGTTCAAGCCTCCATGTCTCCTCAGGTGATTATATTCAAGTAAAAAGTTCCCAAGATTCATGTTCAGATCTTTCTCAGAGTCGAATGAATTTGGATAGAAAAACTCGTTCTTGAAATGTCTTTAAAACTACGCTTTTTCATTATGTTATAATGTCCTCATATTTTAACGTTGGGACAGTAGTGATCTTCCCCCCAAAATGATTTTAACCTGTTTCTTATATATCAGGATCGCATCTGAATGTAAAAGGAATCTTATCAGACTCTTTTTAGCAATGCCAATTATATTCTCTGCCAGAAAAGCCAGCTTTAAATGCTTCCTCAATTGCATAATTCATGCTGATAAATGATATACTTATTCTGGAGGTTACAGATTGCTAAAACTTCGTGACGGGATAGTGGAGCTTTACAGAAAGGTTGCAACATCGCTTCCTCCTGATGTTGAGGATTCGCTTAAGGCAGCGTGTGTTTCTGAAAAGAAAGGCTCAAATGCAAGGTATGCTCTGGAGGTAATCCTTGAAAACATACGCATTGCAAGAGAGACCGCAAGGCCTATTTGTCAGGATACAGGCGTGCCTGTTTTTTATGTTAAAACCCCGATAGGTCTAAGCCAGATTGAACTTGAAAAGACAATCATAGAAGCGACCCGCGTTGCAACTGAGAAAGTTCCATTAAGGCCGAATGCCGTTGATATAATCACGGATAAAAATACAGGTGACAATACAGGCATAGGATTCCCTGTAATCTATTTCAGGGAGACGCCTGACAGCACACTTTCAATAGACCTGATGCTTAAAGGCTCAGGCTGTGAAAATGTGGGACAGACATACAAGCTTCCCAAGGAACAGTTGAAGGCAGACAGAGACCTTGACGGTGTAAGAAAATGCGTTCTTGATGCGGTTTATAGGGCACAGGGCAGGGGATGTTCGCCATATACCATAGGAGTTGGAATAGGTGCGGCAAAGGATCAGGTTACTCGTTTTGCAAAGGAACAGCTTATGAGAAGACTAACTGATACGAATAATATTGAGGTTCTTTTTAAGCTTGAAAAAAGACTGCTGAAGGAAATAAACACCCTCGGCATAGGTCCTCTTGGTTTTGGAGGAAAAACCACTGCTCTCGGTGTAAAGATAGGCGTTAATCACCGCCATCCTGCATCTTACTTCGTGGATATATCTGTATGCTGCTGGGCCAACAGAAGGGGAAGGCTGATATGGTAGAAAAACAGCTTATAGTTCACAGTTCACAGTTCACAGTTCAAAAAGAAAAGATAATAAATCTGCCATTATCAAAGAAAGATGTCATGGGACTTAATGCCGGAGATGTGGTTTTAATAAACGGTCTGATAGTAACCGGCAGGGATAAGATACATAAGTTTCTCTTTTATGAGAGGCCGCCAAAGAAGGATATTCCTTTTAATCTTAGCGGGACGATTCTCTATCATTGCGGGCCTATAGTAATCCCCCTTCACCCCCCTTTAGAAAAGGGGGGCAGGGGGGATTTTCGGGTAATTGCGTCGGGACCTACAACAAGCATAAGGGTTGAAACATATGAACACAGGATAATATCTTCGTACGGAATCAGGGGCATTATGGGAAAGGGCGGCATGTGCGAGCGCACTCTGGATGCGATGAAAAAAAACGGCTGCGTATATTTCCATACCATTGGGGGCGCAGCAGCGTATCTTGCTGACAGGGTAAAAAGAGTCATTGATGTCTGGAAGCTCGAAGAGTTCGGTATTCCTGAGGCGATGTGGCTGCTGGAGGTGGAGAATTTTCCTGCGATAGTGACGATGGATGCATACGGAAAAAACCTGCATAATGATATTGCGAAGAAATCGGGTTCAGCGCTAAAGAAACTTATAAAATGACAGTATGTAT
>JAHILQ010000284.1 GCA_018896985.1 Nitrospinota bacterium | reverse complement strand
CGGGCTGCTGATGTGACGATAAAAGAGGGAAGGACACTGCTTCTTTCGCCGAGGGAGATGCCGTTCAGCGCAATACATCTTGAGAACATGCTCAAACTTGCAAGAATCGGGGTGAAGATTGCGCCTCCTGTCTTAGCCCTTTATCACAAACCCAAAAAGATTGACGATATGGTTGATTTCATCGCAGGCAAAATCCTTGACGCTGTCGGACTGGAGCATGAGATTTATAAGAGATGGGGAACTGTTGGCAGCAAGAAATGACGCTTAAAGAACATATCAAGCTGATTATTAAGGCGGAGCACTGGGATCCCTTTCATGCGCTGGGGATGCAGGAAGTAAGAAGTGACGGCAAAAAGGCAATAACAGTCCGTGCATTCATACCTGAAGCTGATAAGGCATGGGTTGTTGATGTCAGCAAAAACAAATCCTATGAAATGGAAAAAACGAGCAAGGCAGGTTTTTTTGAAAAAAACTTTGAAAATAGAAATGGTTTTTTCCAATACAAACTCAAGGTAAAGACATCCGATAACCGCATCACTGAATTTTTTGACCCTTATTCATTCCTGCCTGTGCTTTCGGATTTTGACCTTCATCTGATAGGCGAGGGAAGCCACTACAAGAAATACGAAAAACTCGGAGCCCACGTTATTGAGGTTAATGGGATTAAAGGCATTCATTTTGCAGTATGGGCGCCGAATGCGAAAAGGGTCAGCGTTGTGGGTGATTTCAACAACTGGGACGGAAGAAGGCATCAGATGCGCGTCCTTGGCACATCAGGCGTATGGGAAATATTTATTCCGGGGCTTGATGACGGAGAGGTTTATAAGTTTGAGATAAAGTCAAAGTCCGGTGAAATCTTTCTGAAGGCAGACCCATATGCATTTTATTTTGAGGTCAGGCCAAAAAGCGCATCTGTTGTATATGACATAAACAGATACCGATGGAATGACAGCGAATGGCTTGAAATGCGTTCAGAAAAGAACTGGGTTGAATCCCCTATCTCTGTTTATGAGGCGCACCTCGGCTCATGGATGCGTGTGCCAGAGAAAGAAAACCGTTTTCTCACTTACAGAGAGCTTGCTGATAAACTGATCGGCTATGTAAAGGATATGGGATATACCCATATTGAACTAATGCCTGTAACAGAGCATCCGCTGGACGCTTCGTGGGGTTATCAGACAGTAGGGTATTTTGCTCCGACAAGCAGACACGGGGCGCCTGAAGACTTTATGTACTTTGTGGATAAATGCCACCAGAACAAGATAGGCGTTATCCTTGACTGGGTTCCAGCGCATTTTCCAAAAGATGCGCATGGGCTTGGATATTTTGACGGCACAGCGCTCTATGAACATGCAGACCCGAGGAAAAGCGAGCACAAAGACTGGGGCACGCTGATATTTAACTACGGAAGAAATGAGGTAAGGAATTTTCTGATATCAAGCGCGCTTTTCTGGCTTGAAAAATATCACATAGACGGTTTGCGTGTTGATGCTGTCGCCTCAATGATTTACCTTGATTATTCAAAAAAAGAAGGTGAATGGGTTGCAAATGTTTTCGGAGGAAGGGAAAACCTTGAGGCGATAGATTTCCTGAAAAGATTTAACGAAGTTGTTCACCGGCAGCATCCCGGCATTCTCACGATTGCAGAGGAATCAACTGCGTGGACAGGCGTATCAAGACCTACGTATCTCGGCGGGCTTGGCTTCAGTCTTAAATGGAATATGGGATGGATGCATGACATTCTTGAGTATTTTTCAAAAGACCCTGTTTACAGGAAACATCACCACAGCAATCTTACGTTCAGCCTTCTTTATGCCTTTACGGAGAATTTTATGCTTGTTCTTTCCCATGATGAGGTTGTGCACGGGAAAAGTTCAATGCTCGGTAAGATGCCCGGAGATATATGGCAGAAGTTCGCTAATCTGAGACTGCTGTATGGTTTCATGTACGGACATCCGGGGAAGAAGCTGCTTTTTATGGGAGGCGAGTTCGGGCAGTGGGATGAGTGGGACTTTGACCACAGCATTGACTGGCACCTTCTTCAGTATGAGCCTCATCAAAAACTTCAGCATTATATAAGAGACCTGAACAGACTTTACAAAACAGAGCCGCCGCTACATGAGGTTGATTTTGATTATTCAGGGTTTGAATGGATTGATTTTCACGATACAGAGCAGAGCGTAATATCATTTATAAGAAAGGGGAAAAGGGCTGACGATTTTCTTGTGTTTGTGTGCAACTTTACTCCAGCGCCGAGATATAATTACAGGATAGGCGTGCCTGATGCGGGTTTATATAAAGAGATTTTAAACAGTGATTCCACTAAATACTGGGGAAGCGGAATTGGAAATGCAGAGGGTGTTTTATCAGAAGATATTTCGTGGAATGGAAAGCCTCATTCTATAAGCATCACATTGCCGCCGTTGGCAGTTGTCGTATTCAAGCCTGACAGGCTAAAGAACTGATGATATTTTAAGAATGTTAACCCGAAAATATTGTGCGATTCCACTGCTTTGTGTGATATGATTTTATTATGAAAGAGCATATTCATGACGGAAAACCATAATGCTTAAATTCAAATCCCTTACGACAAAATTTATTTTCATAGGCGGCATAATGGTTGCAGTTTTTGCTGTGTATTTCTATACGGATTTCAGATTTACGCACCATATAAAAGGTGAGGCTGCACGTATTAATATTGCAGGCAGACAGCGGATGCTGATGGTGAAGATGATGTATGGTGCAAAAGGTATGCTTGACCCTTTGCTGCCCTCTGGAGAAAAAGAAAAATTCAGAAATGTATTTAACAGTGCAATGGCTGAATATGAAGAGGTGCTTTACAGCCTGAGGGGCGGAAGCGAGAAACTCGGACTAATGCCTCTTGATGAACATTATAAGGATTCAATTTCACAGCTTAATGTATTGGTTAATCTCTGGCAGAAAACACAAAAACCGGTCATTCTTAGCATAAAAGAGTTTCCTCCTGAAAGAAGAAATGAGGCGTGTGTGAAATGCCACGCTGCCATGCGCGGCAATATCGTAAAGCTTGAAAATTTTGTAGAATCCCTTGAAAAGAATCATGAGAAAGAGATAGCTGATATCACTGCCCTCAAGTTTTCTTTGTTAGGACTTCTCCTTATCGCAGCGGGCTTTATTGTAATTTATGTAAGGCGCAGCATTATCAAGCCTGTATGGAAGCTCAAGGATGCAGCAAAAGAGATTGGAAAAGGAAATTTTGATGTCAGGGTTGATATAAAAACGAGCGATGAGATTGGATCACTAAGCAAAACATTCAATGATATGGCCCAGTCTCTGGACTTTCTTTTTAAACAGAATATAGAACTAATTGAAGGACTTGAGGAAAAGGCCAGGAAAAGGATAAAGGAACTTGAGGAGACAAAACTTCAGGCAGAGGCAGCTAATAGGGCAAAGAGCGAATTTCTTGCGAACATATCGCATGAATTAAGGACGCCGTTGAATTCAGTTATAGGATTTTCAGAGGTTCTGACTGAAGGACTGGCAGGCGATATCACAGATAAACAGAGAGAATATGTTCAGGATATATGGGAGAGCGGGAAACATCTTTTGCGGATTATAAACGAAATACTTGACCTCTCAAAGATAGAGGCAGGCATGATGGAGCTTGAGCTGAGCGAATTTGAGATTAAGGAACTTATTCAGGGAAGTATTCTGATGTTTAAGGAGAAGGCAATAAAACACAAAATTAAATTTACTTCTGATATTCCTGATGATATAGGGTCTGTGACTGCTGATGCTGTGAAGATAAAGCAGGTGCTCCTGAATCTCCTCGGTAATGCCTTCAAGTTTACGGATGACGGCGGCTCGGTGCGCGTCGCTGCGCGACGATGCAAGATGCAGGATGCAGGATACAAGATAGAGGAACAAGACAGCAAAGAAGCTATCATGCATCGTGAATCATGCATTGTGAATCCTGACGGAAATTTCTACGAAATTTCCGTGGAGGACACCGGTATCGGCATTTCCCCTGAAGACCAGAAGAAACTCTTTCAGCCGTTTCAGCAGCTTGAATCCACGCTTACAAAGAAATACGAAGGCACAGGGCTTGGACTCAGCATCAGCAAGAAGATTGTTGAACTTCACGGCGGAAGAATCTGGGTTGAGAGCGAGGAAGGAAAGGGAAGTAGGTTTATATTTGGAATACCGGTGAGGAAATGAAAATATTGATTGTAGAAGACAATGAAGAGAACCGGAAACTTTTTAAGATCATAGTGGAATCCGGGGGACATGCCACTATTCTTGCAAGTGACGGCGAAGAAGCTGTTGAGACCGCTAAAAGGGAAATCCCTGACCTTATACTTATGGATATACAAATGCCGAAGATGAACGGGATTGAGGCTGCAAAAATACTTAAATCAGAACAGTCCACTGCAAAGATACCGATAATAGCCCTTACGGCATATGCAATGATAGAGGAAAAGGAGAAGCTTGGCGAAGAGTGGTTTGACGGCTACATTTCAAAGCCGGTTGGTGTAAAGGACATTCTGAAAGTAATTGATGAAACGGTTCAGCGGATATACATTATAAGAAAGTGAAAAGTGTCAGTGATCAGTGTCAGTCTCTTACAGTTTCAGTTTTTAGTGTCTGTGTCAGTGACAAATCTTACTGACACTAACCACTGACACTGAATACTGATTCACTGACACTGTAACTCAATAAAAGGAGGCAGCATGTCTGAAGACAGTCCGAAGGATCCCGTGGACAGGAAAGCTAAAATCCTGATTGTTGATGATGAAGAGAGAAACCTTAAGCTTTTAGGTGTCATACTCGCAAATTATGGTTATGCCTTTGAGACGGCGAAGAATGGCATAGAGGCGTTAGAAAAAACACGTTCTTACAAGCCTGACCTCATATTGCTTGACATCATGATGCCTGAGATGGATGGATACGAGACATGCAGGAGGCTTAAGAAAGATGCGCTAACACGCCATATCCCTGTTGTGATGGTGACAGCGCTCGCAGACAGAGAGGCAAAGATTAAAGGGCTTGAAGCCGGCGCAAATGATTTTCTTACAAAGCCTGTTGACACATCGGAGCTTACAATAAGGACAAAGAACCTGCTGAGGATAAAGGAGTTTGAGGATTTTCTGAAAGGGCATAATGAACTCCTTGAAGCAGAGGTCAAGAAAAAGACAGCCCAGCTCAGGGAAAGCTACATAGATACGATACATAAACTTACAAAGGTTGCCGAATACAAAGACGAAGATACCGCCTCGCACATAAAAAGGTCTGGCTATTATGCAGCGCTTCTTGCAAGAGAACTGGGATGGCCTGCAGAAACTGTTGAGATAATATTTTATGCAGCGCCCATGCATGACATAGGCAAGGTCGGAATTCCGGCAGAGATTCTACTTAAGCCCGGAAAACTTACCGTGGAGGAATTCGCATTGATGAAGACTCATACGACTATCGGCGCCAATATTCTCGGAGGCAGAACCTCAGGGATTGTTCAGATGGCAGAGATAATCGCTTTAAGCCATCACGAAAGATGGAATGGGGGCGGTTATCCGAAAGGACTCAAGGGAGAAGATATTCCGGTGGAGGGAAGGCTATATAACATATGCGACCAGTATGATGCGTTGAGAAGCGTCAGGCCGTATAAGCCGGCATTTGATCATTTAAAGGTATTTAAGATAATCACCGAAGGCGACGGCAGGACGATGCCGGAGCACTTTGACCCCAGTGTTCTTCAGGTTTTTAAAGACGCTCATAAGCAATTTGAGGAGATATACGAAACTCATAAGGGTTGATATTGAATAAAACTCAGATGGTTCACAGTTCGCAGTTCACAGTTCACAGCGATACCATTGGCGTTGTTCTTCTGAATCTCGGCGGGCCTGATTCTCTTCAGGCTGTAAGGCCGTTTCTTTACAATTTATTTTCAGACAGAAAGATAATTCAACTGGGCCCTCCATTTCTGCAAAAAACTATTGCACGGCTAATCGCAATGCTCAGGTCTAAAAAGACAGAAAGTTATTATCGCCTCATAGGAGGCAGGTCTCCGATACTTGATATTACCAATGCACAGGCAAAGGCGCTGGAGGAAACGCTAAATCAGTTCAGCGTTCAGGGTTCAGCGTCAGAAAACTCCGAACTCCTAACTCCTAACTCCGAGAAATCCCCCCATCCCCCCTTTGTTAAAGGGGGGCGGGGGGGGATTAAAGTTTTCGTAGGAATGCGTTACTGGCATCCTTTGATAGAAGACGTGATACCTCAGATTTATAATGATGGGATTAGAAGGCTTATCGCTCTCAGTCTTTATCCCCAGTATTCTCTGGCAACATCAGGCTCATCTTTATCCAAATTCAGGGAGGTTGCAACAAAATATTCCATGGAAGTTTTCTGCACGCCTTCGTGGTATGACCATCCGCTTTATATTGAGGCATTGGTGGATGTTATTAAAAAAGGGCTTAAGTCTTTCGATTCTGAACTTAATGTCCATGTTCTCTTCAGCGCCCACAGCCTTCCTGAAAAGTTTATTGATGAGGGCGACCCTTATGTGCGTCATATTGAGAGAACGATTGAAGAGATTGTAAAGCGGATGCCAGTAAAATGGCATCTGAGTTATCAATCCAAGAGCGGGCCTGTAAAGTGGCTTGGGCCTTCAACTGACGAGAAACTCAAAGAGCTTGCAGACAGGAACATTAAAAATATTCTCATTGTCCCGATAAGTTTTGTGTCTGACCATATTGAGACGCTATATGAGATTGATATATTATATATGCAGATGGCAAAAGACCTCGGAATTAATCTTAGACGAACAGATTCCCTGAACACACATCCGCTTTTTATTGAAGCGCTGAAAGATATAGTAATAAAAAACATGAAGGAGCTTGGTTGGACAGAATAGTCATTGTAGGCGGCGGTATTTCAGGGCTTTCGCTATCCTATGCGCTTCTTGAATCTGACCCATCAGCAGACGTAGTGGTATTTGAATCTGAAAAAAGAGCCGGCGGAAAGATATGGACAGAAAAAGTAAACGGCTTTCTCTGCGAAGGCGGAGTTAACGGCTTTCTTGATAACAGGGCAAAGACTTTAGAGCTTGCCTCAAAACTTCTGATTAATCCGCTGAGGAGCAGTGACGCTGCCAGAAAGAGATATGTCTTTTCAGGCGGGAAACTGCGCCTTCTGCCTGAATCTCCTTTATCGTTTCTGTCTTCCGACCTCTTGAGCCTTTACGGACGCTTAAGGGTAATGTATGAGTTTTTCGCTCCACGGGGCAGTTCAGATGATGAGACCCTTGCTGATTTTGCAAGGAGAAGGCTCGGCAAAGAGGCATACGAAAAACTCATTGATCCGATGGCATCAGGTATTTATGCGGGGAATCCTGAGTTGCTAAGCCTCAAAAGTTGTTTCCCAAAAATATTCAAACTTGAAGAGAAATACGGAAGCCTTATAAAAGGCATGATAAAACTTCAAAGAGCAAGGGAAAAAGAAAGAAGAACAGATAAACTCCAAACTCTCTACGAGTCGGATAGACCAAACTCCCCGGCCTCGCTACGCGAAGCGGGGCGGGCCAAACTCCAAACTAAAGTAAGCGCCGGTCCTGGAGGCACGCTTACATCTTTTCACAACGGCATGGGAATGATAATAGATTCCTTGAAAAGTTATCTGGAAGAAAGACTAAGAGTCGGAGGCAAGGTAATCTCTGTTGAGAGGAAAGGTAAGAGATATGCTGTCCATCTCTCTGACGGCATGATTGTAGAAGCTGAGATTGTTGTCATTGCATCTCCTGCATATTCAGCAGCGGAGATTTTAAAAAATCTTGACAGGCATCTCTCATCGGTTCTTTCAGAGATAATATATCCTTCTGTCTCGGTTGTGTGTTTCGGATACAGGAAAGAACGCATCGCTAATAAACTGGATGGATTTGGTTTTCTCATTCCATATAAAGAGCGCAGAAAAATCCTCGGCGCCTTATGGGATTCAAGTATTTTTCCGGGCAGGGCTCCCGATGGGTATGTGCTTTTAAGGAGCATGGTTGGCGGCGCAAGGGCGTCCGAGATTGCGATGCAGGATGACAGCAGGCTGATTGATGTTGTTGCAGAAGAACTGAAGGATATTATGGATATAAAAGCGCAGCCTGATTTTGTAAAAATTTACAGACACGAAAAGGCAATTCCGCAGTATAATATAGGTCATGACAGGAAATTGAAAACAGTTGACGAGATGTTATTAAAATACAAAAACCTGTATTTAACCGGGAATGCATACAGGGGTATAGGCGTTAATGACTGCATAGAAAATTCATATAAATTGGCAGAGACAATAATCAGAAAGGAGGAAATATAATTTGAAAGAGCAGGAGATAGCAGAGATTCTTTTGAAGGAAAACGAGGAGTACAAAAAACTTGGAGAGGAACATAAAAGTCTTGAAGGGGTGCTTGCAGAAATAGACAAGAAAGTTTATCTCACACCGGAAGAAGAGGTAGAGAGGAAGAGGATTCAGAAATTAAAGCTTGTAAAAAAAGATAGAATGGCAGAGATTATAAGGGAATACAAAAAGAGCCATTCGCTGAATTAAACCTGAATTGAGCGATTCTATACTCTGTAATTCTGTCTTGTCTGTCATTCCGACTTGTTCGGAATCCTTCCTGCTTGTCAGGAATCGTCGGAAAGATGCTGGACAAGCCAGCATGACAAAAAAGGGTGAGGGGTATTTTCGGGTCAATGACAGATAAAAAGAAAGGGGAATTATTTTTTATGAGAAGCAGGGCTATAAAACAGGGGCTTGAGCGTGTTCCGCACAGGGCGCTCCTTTATGCGACAGGCATTCCAAAGAGCGAAATGAAAAAGCCGTTTATCGGCGTTGCAACAAGTTTCACTGATATTATTCCGGGACACATCGGCATGAGGGATCTGGAGAGATTCATAGAGAAAGGAGTACATACAGGAGGAGGCTATCCGTTCTTTTTTGGAATTCCCGGCATCTGCGACGGCATTGCAATGGGACACAGCGGCATGCATTATTCTCTTCCGTCAAGGGAACTGATTGCCGACATGGTGGAGACTATAGCTCAGGCACATCAGCTTGACGGGCTTGTGCTCCTTACTAACTGCGACAAGATTACGCCCGGAATGCTCATGGCTGCGGCAAGGATTAATATCCCCTCAATAGTCGTTACTGCAGGCCCTATGATTTCAGGACATCTCAGGGGCAAAAGGCTTTCGCTTGTCAATGACACCTTTGAAGCAGTTGGAAAGTATAAAAAGGGTTTGATAAAAAATCATGAGCTTGAAGCGCTTGAAATGTGCGCATGTCCGGGCGCAGGCTCATGTCAGGGTATGTACACTGCAAATACAATGGCATGCGTTACAGAATCGCTCGGTATGAGTCTTCCAAGATGCGCCACTGCGCTTGCTGTATCTGCCGACAAGAGGAGAATAGCCTTTGCAAGCGGAGAGCGCATCGTTGAACTGGTAAAGAAAAATATCACGCCGAGAAAGATAATGACGCGGAAGGCGTTTGAGAATGCAATAATGGCTGACCTTGCATTAGGCGGCTCAACCAATACTGTCCTTCACATCCCTGCAATAGCGCATGATGCAGGGGTTGAACTTCCACTTGAGATATTTAATGTGCTGAGTAAAAAAACACCTCATCTATGTAATATGCTTCCGGGCGGTGAGCATTACCTTGAAGATCTTGAATGGGCAGGAGGCATTCCGGCTTTGATGAAGAGATTAAGGGGGAGTTTGAATAATTGCATGACAGTAAGCGGCAGGAGTATTTTTGAGATTGCTGATTCCGCAGAGATTATAAATGAAAACGTTATAAGGCCTCTGAGCAAGGCTTATCATAAAGAAGGAGGCATTGCAATCCTGAGGGGCAATCTTGCGCCTGACGGCGCAGTTGTAAAACAGTCTGCTGTGAGCAAGAACATGATGAAGTTTGAAGGCAGCGCAAAGGTGTTTGACTCAGAAGAAGACGGCATGAAGGCAATCCTCAACGGAAAGATAAAGGCCGGCGATGTTGTTGTTATCAGGTATGAGGGGCCTAAAGGAGGGCCGGGAATGAGGGAGTTGCTCTCTCCAACAGCAACAATCGCGGGCATGGGATTGAGCGAATCAGTTGCCCTGATAACAGACGGAAGGTTTTCAGGAGGGACAAGAGGCCCATGCATAGGGCACATATCACCCGAGGCAATGGAAGGCGGTGTCATAGCAATTATCAAAGACGGCGACAGGATAAAAATTGACATTCCGGGAAGGAGAGTGGATGTTCTTCTCTCTGAGAAAGAGATAGAGGAAAGGCTCAACAAGTGGAAACCGCCAAAGCCTAAGATAACAAAGGGCTATCTTTCAAGATATGCAAGGATGGTCACTTCTGCTGGAACAGGAGCGGTGATGAAGTAGCGTCTTGAGTGGTTGAGAAGCTTGAAAGGTTTTGACGTTAGTCATACATCTTCTCTGGCCTCAGACCACTTTTTAAACCGACCACATCTGAAATCCTCATCGCCTCTCATAATGCTGTTCAGAAAATCTTTATCCTTGATAATCTCTTTTGTTGCTTCGAGTTCCTTAATTTCTCTTTCTGCCTGCCGCATTCCTGCCGTGTCTTTAGCCTTCCACCTATTTATTGTCCCAGCCTTTCTTGTGCGGTTTGCATAATCCACAACTTCTTTTTTTAGTTTTGTATTGTTTTCTCATATTGATTTTCAGTTAAACTTCAATTTATCCCTTTTCTGCCTGCAATGAGCAGATAACGTTCCCGTTGCAAACGAAGCCTGAAGGGTTTGGACGTAAGTCTTTTGCAACGTGTTAAATGAAGTTTCGGGCATAATTATATCAGCGATCCTTTCTTTTTCCTTCAACTCATTTTTTTGATATAATAATTACGGGATTAAAATATCCCATGTTGACTAAACTGTCTTAATATTATATGCTTTATTCCTAAGAGTTAATATGCATATGAGAAGAGAGTTAATACAAGAAATTCAAGGACTTAGAAAGTCCAAAGTAATAACCTATATAACAGGGGATAGAAATCCCGCAGCTGCTCGTATCGCAGAAGATGCTGTTCGACCATTATACGAGCATCTTCTTGCCATTGGGAATAATAAGAGGATAGATTTATTTCTATACAGCCGAGGTGGTGATGTAAGTGTACCGTGGCGTGTTGTATCTATGTTTAGAGAATTTTGTAGTGAATTTTCTGTGCTTGTGCCGTATAAGGCTCAGAGTGCTGCTACCTTATTATCATTAGGTGCGGATAAAATTGTGATGGGAAAGAAAGCAGAACTTGGGCCTATCGACCCAACGCTAGTTAAAATGACTGCTGGTGAATCAGCAAATCCTCCCCAAGAAATTAGTGTTGAAGATGTGAATTCATATTTGGCTTTTATTCGAGAAAAGGCAAATATAAATGATCAATCCGCGTTAGCACAAACCGTTTCACTATTGGCTAACCATTTGACACCATTGACACTCGGCAACGTCAATCGGCAAAATTCTCACATAAGACTTGTTGCAAGGAAGCTGCTTTCTTCACATAAAGAAAAAATAGATGAAGCCAAAATGAACTCTATAATTGAAACACTCACGGAAAAGATGTATTCCCATGGCCATGCTATTGGCAGACGCGAAGCTCATGAAATTGGACTGCCTATTGATAGTTGTACAGATAAGCTTGAAGAGGCTTTATGGAAGTTATATTCAGAATATGAAAATGAACTAAAATTGAATGACCCGATAGACCCTATTGTTGAGATGTCTGATAAAGAGCAACTTAATCTAAAAGATGTAACAATCGCGATAATAGAAAGTGAAAAAGCATTACATACTTTTGATGTTCATATAGAATTTAAGAAAAATAGAAGAGTACCACAGAATCCGCAATTGAATATTAACTTAGCTCTTAATTTGCCACCTAATATTAGACCCGAGGATTTGCCTGCGCAAGTTCAACAGGTGCTCCAACAATTAATAAATAATGCTACACAGAACATACAAAATATTGTTCAACAAGAAATAATTCGGCAATCGCCGGAGATTGGAATAAATGCAAGGATTTATGGTGGAAAATGGAAAGAAAAGGAGAGATATTCATGAGGGTAAATGTTAATCTCAATATAGTTCCGTTTGCAACTGCCCATATTAAAACAATGGGGCGTGAAGAAGTAGATGAAAAGATTGAAAGACCGCCATTTTATTATGGCGAACTGGAGACTACAAATGTAATGGTAGTTGAATATAATTTTGGTAGTGACCGATATAATACTCCTAAAACAACTGCTGGAATATAAACTAAACAGCAAGCTTTATCTATTATCTGTTTTTAAATCTACCTCTTCTTTTTATGCCCGAAATTTCATTTAACTTGTTCATAAATGCAATCAATTGCGTATGCCCCGCCGTTCTGGAGGGATAGACGCAATACGGATATCCCAACTCTGCCATCCGCCTGCCGGATTTAAATAGATGATATATTTATCAGCATATGTTGTCAATGGAAAGTTTAAAAGAATTTATGGACATTTTCATAATCTTTTGTGGTAAAATTATTTAAATTTCAAAAGGAGCTGCATGTGATATGAAGATTTCAGGCTCAGAGATATTAATTGAATGTCTGAAAAAGGAAGGGGTTAAGTACATCTTCGGGTATCCCGGAGGCGTTGTGCTGAACATCTTTGACTCCCTTTACGACAATAAGGATGTACGTCTGATCCTTACAAGGCACGAGCAGGGCGCTGTTCATGCGGCAGACGGTTATGCAAGGTCATCTGGAAAAGTTGGCGTTGCTCTTGTGACATCAGGCCCCGGCGCGACAAATACAGTTACAGGCATTGCTACTGCATCAATGGATTCCATACCGCTTGTTGTGTTTTCAGGGCAGGTGCCGACAATGCTTATCGGCAATGATGCATTTCAGGAGGCTGATATAGTAGGCATAACAAGGCCATGCACAAAATATAACTACCTTGTCAAGGATGTGAATGACCTTGCAAGGATAGTGAAAGAGGCATTTTATATAGCGTCTTCAGGCAGGCCCGGCCCTGTGCTTATAGACCTACCGAAAGATGTAACTGTAGGAAAAGCTGATTTTGTCTGGCCTGAACTTGACATAAGGAGCTACAAGCCCACTTATGAAGGCAATAAGTGGATGATTACGCAGGGTGCGCATCTCATAGCAAAATCAAAGAAACCTGTGATAATTGCCGGAGGAGGGGTGATACTCTCAGGAGCTGCCAAAGAACTCAAAGAGTTCGCAGAGCATACTGACATCCCTGTGACTATGACGCTGATGGGGCTTGGAGGATTCCCGGGTTCGCATAAACTTTCGCTCGGCATGCTTGGAATGCACGGGACTTATTATGCCAATAAGGCAGTTCAGGATGCAGACCTTCTTATTGCCGTAGGAATGCGCTTTGATGACAGGGTGACAGGCAAGGTTGATGCCTTCGCGCCTAATGCAAAGATAATTCATATAGACATTGACCCGACATCAATAAAAAAGAATGTGAGGGTTGATGTCCCTGTAGTGGGTGACGTTAAGAAAGTTCTGGCAGTTATGAATAAGGTATTAAAGGAAGAGGTAAAGGAACAATGGGGCGAGGTAAGAAAGGCATGGCTCAAGCAGATAGATGCATGGCGCGCAGAAAGGCCTCAGACTTATACTCACAGCAATGAGGTTATAAAACCGCAGTTTGTCGTTGAGAAGATATATGAGCTTACAAAGGGAGATGCGATTATAACAACAGAGGTCGGGCAGAACCAGATGTGGACAGCGCAGTTTTATAAATTTGATAAACCCAGAACTCTTCTGACATCAGGCGGGCTCGGCACCATGGGTTATGGTTTTCCTGCTGCAATCGGCGCGCAGTTTGCACATCCTGAAAAGCTTGTTATTGATATTGCGGGCGACGGAAGCATACAGATGAACATTCAAGAGCTTGCCACTGCGGTTATAAATAAGCTTCCTGTTAAGGTAGCCATACTCAACAATGGATACCTTGGTATGGTAAGACAGTGGCAGGAACTCTTCTTTGATGAAAGATATTCTCATACCAAGCTTGATGAGAGCGTGCCTGATTTTGTAAAGATTGCCGAGGCATACGGCGCTGTGGGATTAAGGGCAACAAAGCCGAGCGAGGTTGAACCTGTGCTTAAAGAGGCTTTCAGGATAAAGAAGACTGTGTTTATGGATTTTGTTGTTGACTGGAAGGAAAAGGTTTATCCGATGGTTCCTGCAGGCGCGGCAATAGACCATATGCTTTTTGAACAGGCAGAAAAAAAGGCTGAAAAGAAGCTGAAAGCAGTTAAATAAAAAAACCGTGATGCGTAATCCGTGATGCGTGATGAGACAGTTAAGTATATTACGCATTACTCATTACGCATAACGCATTACGAGGAGTGACATGAGACATACTATCTCTGTTCTTGTTGAAAATAAATTCGGTGTGCTTTCAAGGGTATCAGGGCTTTTCAGCGGAAGAGGCTATAACATTGAAAGCCTCTCTGTAGGAGAGACTATAGACCCTCAGATTTCTGTTATGACGATAGTAACAACCGGGGATGACTCGGTTATTGAGCAGATTACGAAACAGCTAAATAAACTTATTGATGTCATAAAAGTCACTGACATGACAGAGCTTGACCATGTTGAGCGTGAAATGGTGCTCATAAAAGTATCTCCGAGACAGCAGGACAAGGCAGAGGTGTTAAATCTGACCGAGATATTCAGAGGAAGGATTGTGGATTCAAGCCAGAAGACATATACAATAGAAATCACAGGCGATGAAAAGAAGATAGAGGCGTTTGTGGAGCTTATGCGGCCTATGGGCATAAAGGAATTTGTAAGGACAGGCAAGGTTGCTATAACAAGAGAAGGCGTAAAGAAGTAAGGTAAATATCCTTTATAGCAGGCAAAATGGGGAAAGTGCATATATCAAATTAAAAGGAGGAGAGTTATGCGGATATTGGTCATCTTTTTAACTCTAATCGTCTTATCACTGGGTAGTCTAATCCCGCAGGCAAAGGCAAGTGTGGATATAGGGGTATCCATCGGAGATGAAGGATTAAGAGGGTTTTATCTTGCGGTTGGAGATTACTACAGAGTACCGCAAAGAGAAGTAGTAATTATTAGAGAAAGGGGTATGCCTTACGAGGAATTACCTGTTGTCTATTTTATTGCCGGCAGGGCTCGCGTTGCGCCTGAAATAATAGTAAACCTTAGACTCGGGGGTATGTCATGGATGGATATTACACTCCGTTATGGTTTGTCTCCGGAGATATTCTATGTGCCTGTTAGAGTGGGGCCGCCTTACGGAAAGGCATATGGCTATTATATGAATAAGCCTAAAAAAGAGTGGAAAAAAATAGTTTTCAAAGATAGCGACATCATAAACCTTGTGAATCTAAAGTTTACATCAGAACACTACAAATATTCGCCTAATGAAGTAATAAAGATGAGAGAGAAGGGTAAAAACTTTGTAGTAATTAATGATGAAATTAAAAAAGGGAAGAAAGAGCACAAGGTGAAAGACAAAAGACAGGAAAAAGAAAAACATAAAGGAAAAGGCAAAGATAAGGATAAAGATTAATAATTTATAAAAATGAAGGGAGGGTGAAAAAGATGAAAATCCGGTTTATGAAACAGATTTCGTGGTATCTTGTCTTTGCAATGTTTATCATCGGGATTGCGCCTAAGGCTGATGCGGGCATTGCG